>CAZIVV010000211.1:0-4052 GCA_964542775.1 uncultured Desulfomonile sp. | reverse complement strand
GAATGAATAAAGAGATATGATTCGGTATTCCAGACAGGCTCGGCAAAAAGGGGTTGCTGGTTCTTCCCGATCTCCGATCTACGATCTGCAATCTACGTTCTTCCGGATGACGGCAGAAAACAGCCCGGAGTTGGGAGCGCTTTGGATACAAGGCAAAGCTTCGCGCCCATCACATTCCTGTAACTTACCGTTTAAACAATGTTTTTTGGATTTTTCCTTGCGTTTTGATGTGGTGGCCCAGATATAATATTTCCATCTCGTAGTTACCATGCCTTGGGAATAATTAGAGGCATATTTAATAATTGATGTTTCCCGTAATAACAGTGATTCGAGACTGCATGTATCAATAAAACACGACCAGTATGTATGCTACGTCGCCATAAGTCAAGCGCTAACTTATACAGGCTTACTAAGTAATAACTGATAACGAACTACGTCGCTCTTCACAACTTTGAACAAGCTGCATAGACTCGAGTAAGATTAATGACATGAATCGATCAAACGTTAGCTAGAATCCCTCGGCCTGAATGTGTATGCCCTGCTGGGGGGCTCCAGTCTGGTATGATCCCTTGTCCGGTGGTCTGTGATCCATAGGTGGCTCGTTCTTGGGCATGACCTTGGGAATGGGACCGCTATCCAGACCCAACTGGTTGGCAATCATGTCATAAGCGTATCTCAACACAGCAAAAGCATGAGAGGTCGTCGGCGCAAGGCTGATCGATGCAAGGGCCAAAATCATTATCACAATTCTTATCGTTTTCATGTCTGATTACCATCCATCGAGTTAAACGTTTCCTGGTTAAATCCTCTCCTCAATCACAGCAAGCGCCTAGAACCGGGCCGGCTTGGAGTTGGGGATTCCGGGATTCACCGGTGGACAACAATAGGGAGGCGGCGGTGGCCCATAAGTCACATAATGCGGTGGAATACGAGGATTAAATATGGGCGCCTCACACGGGAAATACCAGACTCCCTGATCCTTGAACGCCATCAGGGTTGGATCGAGCTGGGCCCTCTGCGGGACAACCACACCTCCTCCAGCCAACGCCACAGAAGCTGCAAAGCTGCAGGAAGCTATTAGAACCACGATGATTATAAGTTTTTTCAGCACAACGACACCTCTATGCCATTCAAAAATATTAGCGGCAGCCACAGACCACCCAACGTAAACACGATTGATCATAGATTCTGCCCACAACGGCCTTTTCACTATACGCCAACATTGCTCAGACAGAAACACACGTGACAACAAATACCCTGATTCAAGGTTGAGCCAAAACCATCCCGAATCAAGACGCGGCTGTTTACCTGCTAAACAGATAATACAACTTTGATCGGATTGTAACAAAAAATACAGGATTGGTCAATTTTTCGGATTTGTGTCAAGGATTGAATTTCAATCGCAAAATGGCAATATTGGTCACTCAATGTTGAATTATGAATGTTGAATGTTGAATGGCAACGATGTAGTAATTAAGGTGAGACAGGCAGTTCAAGACAGAGAAGGCTTTTCGCTCCGGTGGCATTGGGCAACAGTGGGTGGAAGAATCACGAAATGAAGCGACAATTCAGAAACTGGCTGACCGTATCACTATGCGTTTGCGCTCTTGCATTTGCAGGATCATGCATCAAGCCTGGAACTTCGGTAAAAAAAGATGAGCCTGTAAAGACTGACGAACAGCAGGAAGCCAAGCCCTCGGAAGAACTTGTAAAGCCGACGCTCGACAAAGAACAGCCCAAACCCGAAGAGCCCAGACAGGAAACCGCCAAAGCCATTCAAGAGACGCCACCCAAACCAGTAAGAGTCCCAAAAGGACCCACCAGGATACCAAGGCGCATGGACGGTGAAGAATCCGAGGAAACTCAGCTGATCAAAGTCATGAAAGATCTCGCCAGAAACGTCGGCGGGGTTACTCTGGCCAAGCTTTGTTTCGCTAAAGAGGATGACGAGTGGTGGATCCTGTTCTACCGGGAGTCAGGCGGCAAGGTCGATCTGAAACAGTTTATCTGGAACAGGCACTCACGGATTCCGGAACCCTACCTCGTGATACGTGAATTCTCAAAAGGCCGCATGAACTACGAAATGAAAAAGAATGAGGAAGGCAAGGAATGCAGGATCATCAGGATTGATGAAGACAGGGAATAGAGCCGAAAGCCTCGGGTTGTGCCATAGCCCTGATTTGAGGTTTTATGCGTAACCAGCGGCAACCAGTTTATTGTTATAACTAAGTCAGTGGAGAGTTTTCATCGGTCTCTTTGTCTTACCCAACTACCAACTCCCATCTCCTGATTGCCGGCTCGCACCCCTGACTTCAGGTTTTATCTGCGCTGTTTCTTTCTCGGATCCTGTGTGGGGGATTCCTGACAGCGTTGACGGAGCTGTTGCCTGATTTCGTCAAGCGCTTGTTTGGTCTGCGCAAACTCTTCCCTGTCCTTCTGTGTGAACTCCGAAAAGAGACCTTTTTCCCGACGTTTCAAATCATTAAATTTTCTGATGAGAGGCACCAGGGCTTTCTTCAGTTCCGGGCATGTCTTTGTGATGAAGGTGTTGTCGTCGACTCTCATTGGGGCCATACCCTGCGGGCTAGGGGTCTGTTGTTCGGGAGCCGGCACGGTTGGATTTTTGACAGGACCTTCAACAGGAGGGCGCGGCGCGGTGATAGTTTTGAGGGGTTGCTGAGTGAAAGCGTCGCTAACAGAAAAAGACCCGCCCAATCCCGTCATTAAAATAGCGGCCAGAAGCACTGCAGGTTTATATTTTTCAGGACCAAGCGCCATATTCAGACCATAGAGCAATCAGGTTAGATGCCCGGATACAATAATGTTCGGCCTATCCGGCTCAGGCCACAATCAGGTTTAAAGACTGACCGCCCAATAACCTCAAACACTCAGTTTTGTGGCGGTCACAATATTAGCGTCTTATCAGATGATCAGAATATTCTCCACCACTTTTGGGGATTCGTAGGGCCTAGCCAGTCTGGAAAGGCTGGGGATTCATCCAGAAGCGCCCCTGGTATGTCATGGACCATTTGTCGGGACCTATCCGGGCCAACATATTTCATTGCAACAGCAACACCCTTTGACAGGATTGGTGGACGAAACTCACAGTCATGTGCGTCCGAGGCTATGACATGAGCCAGGTTATGCTTTAACAGGACACGCGCTGTCCTTTTGGCTCGAGGACCGTTCTCTCCAGTGAGGCTCGATGCCGTGACCTGGGTCATGATTTTCCAGGGTTCAAATCTGTTCAGCAAGTGGAACAGATACTCGGGATGTTCCTGTATCTCAAGGTTCTTTTCGGGATGGGCTATCAATATCCGGTAATTGCGATCAAGCATGATGCGCGCAAGATTTTCAAAGCCGGCTGGAGCTATGGAGGGATGGAACTCCATCAACAGCGTTCTTGAGGATCCAAGTCCAATTACCATCCCGGATTCCACCAGATCAGGCAATTCAGCGCAGACGCGTATTTCCATGCCGGGCAATGCCCGAATGCCCAGGCTCAGGGATTCAAGCAGCCTGTTTAAAAGGGTTATCATCCGGTTTACAGTGTCGGGGTCAGCAGTCGAATATACTTCATTGTAGTGGGGAGTAGCGCACAGTACTGATATTCCATCCCCGTGAGCTATACTGCACATCTCGATGCTCTCGTTCCAGTCACGGGAACCATCATCTATACTCGGAAGGATGTGGGAATGCGTGTCAATCAACTGTAGGGCATAACTTGAGAATAATCAGTAATAGTAGAGAAGATTGATGAACCATCCGGCGTAACCGATTTCAACGGTGTTTCCTAAAGTCTGGTTACCTTTGTTGAACTGGATGGATGTATTCTGATAGCCCGCCGTCGCGGCCATGGTTCCATAAACCGTTGTAGGTAGCTGCAAACCTGCGCCGATCTTGTAGTCGTTCAACCCGACCCCCATGACAGATGTGCGGAAGCTGCCATCAACTATGGGGATCATGCCAAAGACATCAACGGGAAAATTGAACTTAGCATTGACTCCGAAACACAGAGGGGTAACTGCGGAAGTCAAAGTGACCTTGTCACC
>CAZIVV010000210.1:0-33327 GCA_964542775.1 uncultured Desulfomonile sp. | reverse complement strand
AAATCAGACCTTAAGGAAATTAGCATAATATTCAATTTTAACACATCTCCTCAGGAGATCCGTTTACCCCTGCGGAACGGTCAATGGACTAAAATCATTGATTCTTCCGACAGTTCATGGGGAGGTAGTGGAGGAATAACCGCCAACCGAATCGTGTCAGACGGGGAACCGGTAGTCGAACTTAACGCCCGGAGCCTTTTAATAATGGAATATGAGACCTGATGTTCGCTTTGTGTTGTCTCAGGCATTGAGCTAATCGCCCCTAGGCGCCAAATCCTGAAATTCCTGAATTACAGGGGGAACTTTTAATGCATATACCTGATACCACATACCGTCTTCAATTTAGCCCGGAATTCACCTTTGACTCGGCCACCTCGGCGCTGCCATACCTTGTAAGTCTTGGTATATCTAACATTTATGCATCTCCAATTTTCAAGGCCGTAGACGGAAGCGTACACGGATATGATGTCGTGGATCAAAACTGCATCAATCCGGAACTCGGAGGATACGAGAAATTCCATTCGTTGTGCTCACAGGCAAGAGCTCTGGAACTTGGCTGGCTTCAGGACATAGTTCCAAATCACATGGCCTTTGACTGCAGGAATCAATTTCTCAGCGATGTTTTTGAGAAGGGGCAGAGATCTCAATATGCGTCATTTTTCGATATTGACTGGGAGCACACTTACGAGAACATAAAGGGACGTGTTTTGGCGCCTTTTTTAGGGGGATTTTATGGCGAATCCCTTGAAAAGGGTGAACTCAGGCTCGATTTCACCCCAAATGGTTTTGTCCTGAGATACTTTGGTTTAACGTTTCCGATAGCTATAGAGACATATCAGACTATTCTTTCATATCGAAAGCGACGATTACGGGAAGAACTGGGAGAAGACCATCCTGATTTTATAAAATTTCTTGGTTTGTTGTACGTTACCCGCACTTTGACATCGGGGGAAGAGTCCGAAGAGATAAATGATCAGGCCAGGTTTGTCAAACGAATGCTATGGGAAATGTATACAAGCAGCAAGCAGTTCCGAAACTTCCTGGAACAGAATTTACTAATCTTCAATGGCACGCCCGGAATTCCCGAAAGCTTCAACCTTCTGGATGAACTGCTGTCAAGACAGGTTTTCCGCCTATCCTACTGGAAAATAGCTACGAAAGAGATCAATTATCGAAGGTTTTTCAACATCAATTCGCTAATATCCTTGCGTCTCGAGAATCGTGAGGTTTTTGATCAGACTCACTCCATGATTTTTGATCTGGTTAAATCCAGGAAGATAACAGGACTCAGAATAGATCATCTCGATGGTTTATACGATCCCAGGACTTACCTGGATTGGATTCATGAATGCGTTCCAGACTGCTATGTCATAGTTGAAAAGATTCTTGGTCCAGACGAGGAACTTCCAGAGGATTTTATTGCTCATGGCTCCACTGGATACGATTTTGTAAATTTTGTGAATGGACTTTTCGTAGCCAAACACCACGAAAAAAGTATCAACCGAATCTACCACTCGTTCATCGGAACACGTATCGGTTTCCAGACTCTGCTCGAGGAGAGAAAGAGGTTGATCAGTTTTGAACACATGGCTGGCGACATAAACAACCTGGTTCAGCAGCTTAAATCTGCTTCCAGCAGGGACAGACATGGCAGTGACATAACCCAGTACGGATTACGCAGAGGTCTCATGGAGATCATGGTAGCCTTTCCAATTTATCGCACATACATAAGTGATGGCCACTATTCACAGACGGACCGAAATACAGTCGAAGCCGCCGTCAAAAGGGCAATTCAGAATAACCCCGCCTTGACTCCGGAACTTGATTTCATGAGAAAATTTCTTCTTCTTGACTATCCGCTTTATTCCCAGGAAGCCAATCAAATGGAATGGCTGAATTTTGTCATGAGACTCCAGCAATTCACCGGTCCTTTGATGGCCAAAGCTCTTGAAGACACTTCTTTCTACGTTTACAACCGACTAATTTCCATAAACGAAGTTGGCGGAGATCCTGGGACATTTGGTCAATCTGTAAGCGACTTCCACGGCTTCATAAAGCGCCGTTTCAACAGATGGCCCGCTTCATTGAACACCACAAGCACCCATGACACCAAGCGTGGAGAGGATTCACGAGCCAGGATAAACGTATTGTCCGAGATGCCAAACGAGTGGGAGATGGCCCTCAAACGCTGGAACAGATTAAACAAGACAAAGAAAACCAAAATTGACGGACAAAGCTTCCCTGACCGCAATGATGAATATTTTCTCTATCAGTCCCTGATTGGGGCTCTACCTCCAGGGGAATTCGATCATGCCGGATTTGTAGAAAGAATGAAGGCATATGTGGTCAAGGCTGTGAGGGAAGCCAAGATTCACACAGCATGGATACGTCCGGACACGGACTACGAACAGGCCTTTGTGTCGTTTGTGGAAAACATACTTGAAGAATCCCCGGAAAACTCCTTCTTGCAAGATTTCATGAGTTTCACCAAAAGAATCGCCAGAGCAGGCATGCTCAATTCTCTGTCACAGACGCTCATAAAGCTTACAGCGCCTGGAGTTCCAGACTTTTACCAAGGATCTGAACTGTGGGATCTCAATCTTGTGGATCCTGATAACCGGAGAACTGTCAATTTTCAAAAACGTTCGCAGATGCTAGACTGGATAAAAACAGAATTTCAAAATAATCCTTCATCCCTTCTGAACAAATTGATGTCCGAGCCTGAAAACGGGGCTATCAAGCTGTTCGTGATCTGGAGAGGACTGCAGCTCAGAAGACTTATGCCGGAACTTTTTCGCCACGGTTTTTACTTACCTTTAGAGGCGCGTGGAACTCGCGCGAAAAATGTAATCGCTTTTGCCAGGATTAATAACGCTCAATTGACCGTGACTGTTGTTCCCAGACTATGCTCCACCCTGTTTTCGGGCGACTCTATGACAGCAGGGACGGACGTGTGGGCTGACTCAGTCATACATGCGCCAAAAATGGAGCGGGCGATCAGACTGAAAAATGTTTTCACGGGCGAAAACCTGATGTCGACTGGCAAGATAAGGCTGGACCAGGCTATTGGTTCTTTCCCGGTAGGTCTTTTTGTCAATAGTCAGGACCCTGCCTGAACCAGAGATAGAAATCTGGGCCCAACTTAAGGACTCGCTCCAATCAGTGAGGAGAAATGACAGAATCACACGTTACTGTAGAGCCTTTCGCTGTCCGTGACTGCGCTCTTGTTGCAATTGCGACCGGCAAGAGGGCCGGTAATCTGAGCGAGTTACGGGATCAACTTCTGGATATTCATCAGGGCAGCTTGTATTACCATTTTTGGGGTATGTTGCTAAGGCCAAGGTTTGATGACCCGCAATTCAACAACGACTTCGCTGTTTGGAGTCATTATGCTTTGCATGACAACATTCTGGCTGAACGTCTTGCAGTAATAGATCCAAAGGAATTTTATGATCTTGAAGCCTTGCGTCGCGAACTAATCGAAATAATAGAACAGCGACTGGAGGAGATTCATAGCCCTGAATGGGTTGGACCTGGCAGGCATTTTCACTTCATTCGGTCTCAGATTGTAGTTTTCGACTCCGGTTGGAGGATAGATCGGCCCGAAAATCTCCCTAATCTAGTGTTAAAAATGTCTCTTGGCAGCATTTTTTATCACTTTATAGATGCCAGACGTCGTCACTCTGAGGGTATCGATGATTTCAGGGCCTGGCTCAAAGGTTTTGGAGATCAATATCGACCCGCCTGCGCTGGGTTGGCGTCAATTGATCCATACTTTGCTACCCTGGTTGAATTAAGACGAAAGATAGGAAGCGCTCTCAGGCATGCTTTCGAAAGGAGGTCTGATGCCGAGTATTGATGATTATGCCCCGGTAGCGGGAGAGGAAGTTATTCAGCACCTGCGTCAGTTAGCGATACCTTTGAGGGGTCTGAAAGTTGTTCACGTAAATTCGACCCGTGTTGGTGGTGGCGTAGCTGAGATACTGAATCGCCTGGTTCCACTTTTGAAAGAACTGGGAATCGACGCCCATTGGGAGATAGTTACAGGAGAAAAGCTTTTTTATCAGTGTACAAAAAACTTTCACAATAGTCTTCAGGGCAAAACAGCGCCGGTTTCAGACTCCCTGCTGATGTTTTTCGAAAAAACAAATCAGGAGAATGCAGAAACGCTTAGACCTATTCTCGAGGATGCGGACCTGGTCTTCATTCATGACCCTCAGCCTCTTCCTCTCCTCAGGTGGTGTCCCAACCGAAAGGGACGCTGGGTTTGGAGATGCCACATTGACTTGAGTCATCCTTATCGTCCGGTCTGGAAATACCTCAGAAAATTTGTGGTGGACTACGATGCAAGTATTTTTTCTCTGGCGGACTTCGCTCAGCCTTTACCTCACAGGCAATATCTCATTCCACCGAGTATTGATCCGCTAAGTCAGAAGAACATGGAATTACCCAGAACCTATGTTCAGGAGGTTCTTGATAAATACGGTATTGATAGTGAACGGCCAATCATGCTTCAGGTCTCCCGTTTTGATCGTTTCAAGGACCCTCTTGGTGTGATTCGCGCTTACCGTCTCGCCAAGACCTTTTCCCCAGGGCTTCAGCTTGTGTTGGCTGGCGGGACCGCTTCAGATGATCCAGAGGGCGACCTGGTGCTGGCGGAAGTAAAAGCCGAGCAGGACAGCGACGAAGACATTCACGTCCTGCTACTCTCTCCGGAGGCCCATACAGAAATAAACGCCTTGCAGAGATCAGCCCGTATCATCCTCCAGAAATCTATAAAAGAAGGTTTCGGTTTAACCGTAACCGAGGGAATGTGGAAGGAAAAGCCAATCATTGGTGGGGACACCGGGGGCATTCGTCTGCAGGTTATAGACCATCATACCGGCTTCCGTGTCAACACTCCTGAAGGAGCCGCTCTCAGGATAAGGTATCTGCTCGGACGCCCAGAAACGGCTCATGAAATGGGTTTAAAGGCAAAAGAGTTCGTACGTGAAAACTTTCTTATAACCAGACACTTACGAGAACATCTCAGCTTGATGCTGGCCATGCTGATGGGAGATGACGAAAGAGTTGAACTTGAGATGTAGAGCGTTGTCTTGCTATTTGATGTAAATACAGTCACTTACATTCCTATGAAAAAGAATGTTGCGGGCGCAAATTTCATGAGAATCCAGTTGCGCTTCATCTAAATCAGACTGAAGCGCAATTGAATCAGGCCCCCTTGATAGACACTCTCTCATGGCTTAGTGAGCTTTTTGAGAATGAGTAGAGTGATGTTTGCTCTGGATCCAGGATCCCATGCCCGGTGTGTCAAGCCTCATGAGGTTTTTAGCTGCCGGTTGCGCTTTTTGCAGATCCATTTTTGGTTTCTGGATCCATTTGTGGAAATGCAGACTCGATGATGTAACACTGAAGCCTGAGCGAAACAGGGTCCTCAGGGCAGGATAATTGCTCGCCAGTGTCCTTACTGCAACGAAATCTGCTCCATTTTCTCTGAGCCATTTAATAGCGAATCCGTTAAGCGCCGCTCCGAGGCCTCTTTTGCGTCTTCCCGGTCGGACCCCGATGAAGTCAAGACTGCCGGCTTTGACCCCCACCACCTTGCTGAATGATTCGTTTGTCTTGGCAGTAATAAACCCTTCTACACCATCGATCGAGCGGGCTACAAAAACTTTGAACTGACTTGACTCAAAGCAGTTTCGGACTAACTTCCTGTATAGAGACTGGGCCACGGTGCGATGAATCATGGGGTCATAAACGAAACGGTTGTGGACATGCGACTCACTCGCAATTTCCACCACGGTTTGATGATCCTGAATTTGGCTTTCCAGTACAGTCATGTTGGGGGGTAGAAACCCTTTTTCAAATCTGTCAGTCTGAATCCCCAGAAACATTTCAGCCCCAACGTATCGAAAACCGCACAATTCCAGGGCGTGCGTCGAATGGATGTCATCTACAGCCACCCTGCAATCCAGAAAGTCGACCTGAGTCAATTCCTCCATGACAAACCTGAGGAGACGGGCGTGTTCAAGTGGTCCATCCGATCGTGTTAGCAGATGACGAACTGCATACATTTGCATTCCAAAATGATCACTCATCCATGGTAGCGCCTGTAAGCTGATGAGTCCAACCAGAGAGCCCCCCTCGCGCATACAAATACTAATACTCCCTGGGGCGGTAAGCGTCTCACACAGATAATCAGCAACCCTGGTTTTCAAAGCCCCCATCATCTTTAGCTGATGGTCTTTGTGGTCATATTTTAGAAACAGGTCTCGGGCTTCTTCATCTTTATCCTTGTCGTATGGGGCAAAAACCAGCTTGGTCATTCTCATTCGATTTCCTCCACAGGCTCAATTCGCACTCTGGCTTCCCAGCGGGTAGTCCGGATAGCGATAGATGGTTCCCATTTCTGATAGGACAAGTGATCTGGCCCTGTAGCCAGGATAAGAGGTATGCCTGTAGGAGTGCTGGAAGTTGATTTCCATCCCCTTCCACTTAAATAGACCTCCGAAAAAAAGTGTCCAAAGCGCCCGGCTGTCCTACAGGGTATACCCTTGGCTCTCATGAAGGAGCACTCCAGAAGGACTGTATCCGGACAACAACCAAATCCACTTGCCAGAGTTACTGAAGGAAGCTGATACATGTGATCCAGTTCTGTATACACAGACCTGCCTCCAAAATAGGTGGCGCGCTTGGCGTCGTCATAAGTCACCTTCTTTTTCAGAAAATCAGTCAAACGCTTGTATTCCTCTCTGGCATCGACAGGATCTCCCTTTAGTCTTCCCGCCCATTTGACAGCTTGAGGCATCTCAGGATCAATCTTGTAGCCTTTGTGAAGGAAGGTTTTTAACTCCGGACCAAAATCCTCAGCCAGCGGGCCCGGCGCCACAAGCAGGTCATTTTCAAGAACTTGGGCAGTGTCTACCAAGTATTTAAAAGCGAAGTGAAATTTTATTTCATCTCCATACTTTACCCTCGGATACTTGACCGTTACCCATTGATTACCAGCCTCGTCGGAGCTTTCAACAAATGGTTGCCTCGGACGAACAAGCGTATTGCATGAAACAAGGTTCTTTCCCACGTCGCCTCTAGGCGCTGTAACCTCAACTTTGAGAGGCCCATCATAATCCTTGGCCTCTACCCGAAATCCAACCCGGTAAATTCCACTCATGACAAAATTCTGAATAACCTTCAGAGATAGACGCTTGGGGAGGCTGGCCAAGATCCACTTTTTCGCCGTAGTAGAGAAAACTGCTCTTTTTAGACCGACAACAAGACCAGGATCCCGGTCAGCTGGAATCAGACCATTATCAGCCAACACTGCAAGGTCATTCAGAGTCAATTCAGACTGCGCTTCCACCAACACAAGAACTTTGAAGCCAGGATGTCTTTCAGCGACAACGGACCAGTCAAACGTCTCTTTGCTTGACTCCTGTTCCGACGCCCCTAATGCCTCTTTGTGCTGAAAAACAAAGAGAACTAGCACAATCCAAAGCCAAAGGTTCAGGGGTCTCAGGTAAGCAAGCCTGTAGTACAGAGGTTTCACCGATAATTTCCCCTTAACGAGTAAGTCTGAACGCGCCAGCGCTATTTTTGCAGATATGACTCCGGGCAGCGGGCGCTACTAAATCGAAAAAACGCGCCAGCCTTGTCGGCAAGAAGTTCGAGAAAAATGAAGAGATCCGAAAGATCACATTGCAGCGGCAGGCTTCATGCCTGGAGTCTTAGCACAACACTGAGCGGTGTTCTTTGTCGACAAGAGTTCACTGCGCCAGCCTCTGCGTATGAAAAAGCTACTTATCACGTTAGGCATTTGTAGTCAATCGGCGCCACGCCCAATGCCCCTACTACAGCTGTGAAAAACGCTAGTATCAGTTTGTCACTGAATTGAAAGGGCCAATCAATCTCACAATCAGAGCGCTGTTTACTCCCAGTCTGACGGCAAAAATGATCAAATCAGAATACCTTCGGGGGATAGAATGTGCAGGTAGATATTGCTGCGACAACTCGAACGATCCAGGAACCCGATCCATGTCCAAACAACCTCTATGCTGTTGGAATAGTTTAAAAAGTAATCCGCAGCGGCAGTCATTTAGGGGAAAGCAGGCCAGACATGAAGACTGTCCTGGTTCCCAGGAATCAGCAGTCTTGCGCAAGTACTGTTTGAAGCCTTGTTCATGAAATTTCGGGACAGAGATTGCGGCTATCCATGTCGCCTTTTGACATCCCTGAGTAATTTCCTGAAATCAGGCGACCTCCTGAACCGGCTTAGAGATCTTTCTGTCAATGCTTTTTCAATTACAGCCCTGCCACCGGCGTTTACAGCCAATCCCAGGACATCCAGGGCAAGTTTGTCGCGCCCGGTCCTCGCATACACCAAGGCAGCGTTGTAGTGGAGCCATTCAGGTTCAAAAGGATCTTTATCGTCCATAGCCTGACGATAATAATCCAGGGCTTGCTCGTACGCCCCCATCTCAACATTCAGGTAGACTAGTCGACTAACTGTGTAGGGCGCCAGGCCAGATATGGTTCTTAATTTGTTCTGTATCTCACGGGTCTTTCTGGAAGCGCCCCTGATCCAGTAGGCAACTGCCAGGTCCGCAAGCGCATACTGATCATTGGGCTCCTTTTTCAATCCACATTTATAATGCTTCACAGCTTCTACAGGTTTGCGCTTCTTGTACAGAAAATAGTAACCTAGATGAAAATCTACCTGAGCATCATCAGGATTTGTCTCGAGAGCCTTTTGAAAAAGTTGAAGCGCATCCTGCTCCCGGTCCATCTCCAGATATAGATGGCCTAATTCGGTGAGGAACTGACTGTCAAATGGATTTAGTTCGACTGCGCTCCTGAGGTAAAGCAAAGCTTTTCTGTACTCGGACTCGTCCAGGTAGATCAACCCAATGTTGAAATACGGATCGGCATTTTCTCTGTCCAGGCCAATAGAAGCGAGAAAATCCTGTTTAGCCTGATCTATTCTGCCCATCTTCCAGCATATTAGCCCCCGGTTGTTGAAAAGATAAGCTGAACCTGGTCCGCTCAAACGTATGGCCGAATCTATGAAATCACGCGCTTCTTCAAGCTGGTTCTCTTCATACTTTTTTAAGGCCTTGTCATTGAGAGTGCGTATCTGCTTTTCCCGATCATGTTCCTTGATCGCAGAGTAAACCATCGTTCCACTGCGGACACTAATAATCGAAAACTCATCCAGCAACAATGAATAGTCGGTTACTTCAATGTATTCGTCTATCATTGATACTTCTACAACGAAAACCGGTGGAGTATCGAAATTTACCCCAAAGAACGCAACGTAGTAATAACTCGTCACATCTTCCAGCGCCTCGTCTTTTTCCCAGATCTCATCAGGGTGCTCCAGGGCAAATTCCACCCACGAATCAAAGTGGGTTTTTCCGAGGAAGCTGGATAACCCAAAAAGGCTGGGGAAGCTCCTCCTGATAACTTGAGGATCTGGAAATTCGGGAAGGTGTGGATTCAGACCAGGCTGCTCGAATGACTCTTTTCCGAAAAATATATCTTTCACCTTAAATGCCATCATCAACCCTCTTGATGGTCACACAGATTTATTAAGTCATCCATCTAACGTAACCAGTCCAATGGATGTGGCAAGTGGCCGTAGTCTCTGAAAACTAATGTAAAAAAAATAGCATGAACACCAATTCAGGTCAACGGATAGACCAGGCCGAGCATGAATCCTGTTGGGAGTGTTTCTGAATTTCTCTCTCCATTGCCATGGTCATTGATACTCCGACTCCGACAATGGCGGCCGTCTCAGTCCTTAAAACGCTCGGAGCCAATGACGACTCAACAAAACCATGTCCTTTGACCAGTTTCATTTCATTTGTGGTCAAACCGCCCTCAGGACCAACCAGGAGCGTCAATCCTGTAGCGTCAAACTCGCGTAGTGCTTTCAAGAGGCTCATTGAGGACATTGAGGCCGATAACATTATCCTGGCGCAGTTTTCGCGTGAAACGCCATTGAGAAACCGGCGTAGGTCCACAGGATCATGAATCTCTGGTGGAGTCAGACGACCTGATTGAGCACAGGCGGCCCTGACTACGTTATTCCACCGCAGCTTCTTTTCAATCGGTCGCCGGTTGCCGCGCTCAAAAAGTATCGGAGCGAATTTGGCTACTCCCAGCTCTGTGCAATGTCGGAAGATTTGTTCCATGGGATCAGGACGAATACACCCGAAGGCTAGTGTGATGTCTATCAAAGCTTTCGTTCCAGATTCTACCGGCTCCACTATCTTTGCCCAAGATTCTTCTTCGAACTTGCCTGTGACAAGTTCAACCAGAAAGCTTCTCGACCCATCCGACGCAATCAGATTATCGCCCGGTTTCAACCTTAGCACGTCGTAAACATATTTCCGATTACTCGCAGACAGAATTACACTATCTTCCGAAACATCCGAAATCTCGACAAATATTTTTCTGAGACGAGACATCCAAATGAACCCCTGAGTTTCATCCAAACCGGCGCCGGATGTATCTTTCGATCCGGTTCAATCCTTCCTCGATGTTCTCTATAGAATTCGTATACGAGAATCTGATGAATCCCTCGGCGTTGGAGCCAAAGTCTATACCGGGAGCTACCCCGACGTGGGCGTCTTCAAGTATTTCAAATGCAAACTTGTATGAATCATGGCTAAATTTCTTGGCGTCAGCCAGGATGTAAAAAGCGCCAACAGGATCACTCGTTATTTCAAATCCGATCTCACGCAGTCTGGACAGCATCATGATTCGTCTTTCGTCGAAAACAGCGCGCATTTTGGACGTTTCTTCCGAAGAATGCATGAGAGCTTCCACACCCGCGTACTGTATAAAATCCGCAGCGCTTATGAAGAAGTTCTGGATCATTTTCTGGATCGGACGAACGAATTCAGGCAAACTTATCAAATAACCAAGTCGCCAACCCGTCATGGCGAAGAGTTTAGAGAAACCGTTAACAACAAACGCATTACTGGTACACTCCAGGATCGAGCTCTCCTTACCCTCATAAACAAGTCCATGATAGATTTCATCGGAGATGATGGGCAGCCCCAGATCAGCAAGTTTTTTCATATTTTTAAGGTCTAGAATTGTTCCGGTGGGGTTCGACGGGGAGTTAATCATGATAGCCTTGGTTCGCTTCGTGATTGATCGCTTCACATCTTGAGGGTTTAACACGAATCCATCTTCGGGATTCACATTCACAAAAACCGGAGTCCCTCCCAGAAATCTTACGAAATTCGGGTAACATGCGTAGTGAGGGTCAGAAAGTATTATTTCGTCTCCAGGATCCAGCAGAGCCGCAAGCGCCATCAGAATTGCCGGCGATGAACCGGAAGTTACTATCACACAACCAGGATCAACTGTTACTCCATACGTTCTGGCATGATAATCTGAGATGGCATTTTTCAGTTCAGGTATTCCTGTGCTGGACGTGTAATGCGTCCTCCCCGATTTTAATGCCCTGATTCCAGCCTCTGTAATGTTTGATGGAGTGTCAAAATCAGGCTCGCCTACCTCCAGATGAATGACATCTGCTCCAGATGCGCTCATGTCCATTGCCCTCTCGAGCACGTCCATGACCAGAAAGGGGGGAATCTCAAGTGAACGATTAGATATAAGCTTTTCATATCGTGTCATATATTAGTACTCCAACATCATTGAATAACTTCACATCATTATGAAGAAAACTCTATAACTCTTTCAAAAACTTGTTGATTGATTTAGCCAGGTTTCTTTGTTACAATAGATGAAACAAATTTTACTTGGGTATTCTACACATGGCGCATATTTATATGAACAAAAATTACGGTTCCGCACTTTATAAGTTCATCCTTCTGTTCTTGTCCGGGGCTATTATCAGCCTTGCAGTTGCGGGAGCTTCCTATGGCGCCATATACGGGGTTAGGGACGCGCAGGGCAATTTTATGCCCAAGGTCACCGTATCTACAGGAAAGAAGGAAGTGGTGATCTCCAAGATTGATCCTGAGGAAAAATTCAAATCTTTCGCCATAGTGTTGAACAAGAAAAATGCCGGTCTTCAAAAGGGCCTCAATCAAATAACAGTTGAGTGGCTGAACGCTGAAAACAAAGGTGGGAAACCGACTCCATTTCTGGGACCTTCTTACGACGCTTCAAAACTGAGGTTTGAAGAACCCATGACGCGCTCAGTCACATTCCGATTGACTGACAAAAGCGGCAAAAACCTTTTCGTTACGAAGAATCTTTCGGATCTGTTCACCATTCAAATAGATCAGCACACATTGATACCAGCGGAAGCCAGCGGCGAATCAGATAGCCCTATCAGGTTCGGCTCAGGCAGAGATGTGTCTCTCAATCTCGACAAAACCTCCATTCAGTTCGACGAAAGCAACATCAAGAAGGGTGAAATTTTAAACCTTGACAACAGATCAGGGCTTGATCAACTCGTCGGAGTTGAACTTCCAGAGAAGCAGCTGTTGTACTATCAGATCGTTCGAAAACCGGAACAGACAAAGGTCCCAAGAGAAAATTGGGACAAGTTCAATATCAGCGCTGATTCCGGAATTTTTGTCGTATTGATTCCGGAATCTGATCCAGCTCAACTTGCTGCGCTAAATGGAAAAGATATAACCATTAAGGTATTTCAGGGTGACAAGGTTCGTGAAACTATCAGGGTGCCGGTCAGAACAACTGCTGACACGCCCGTTGCGCATACTGATTCCTCTTCAGGCGCCATTCAGCCGCGCGACACTTCTGCAGCCAAACCTGCTTCCACCTCAGATAAAGCTCCTGTCAAGGACAGTGATCGGCCCCTTGGCGCCCCGGAGGTCAAGACCGTAGCTCCTGCATCCTCATCGCAGGGAGTATCTCTCTGGTCTTCCACTATGGCATGGATTTTTCTTGCGCTGAGTTCCATTGTTTCGCTTGGACTTCTTGGATATGGGGCATTCTTTCTCCTGCCCAAAATCCAGGTGCTCGAAGACAGGCTCGCTAAGAGCGAAATGTTCATACATGGAAGCAGAGAAGCCATAAGAGAAGAATTGGACCAGATCAAGGATGAGGTTCTCCGACGTAGTCCGGACAAGACTGGCTCTGAATAACAACTTCCTGACGAAAAATCAGAAACAGAAAGCTTGACTTCAGGTCTGGACAGGTTGTATACTGTGCGGTCTAGGTTTTTTCCTATGACATGCATACTTTACTGTGGAGAATTTAATGTTTGGTCCACTTCCATCCAGATATTTCCTTACTGCGGGGTCCGGTGAGGCTTCTACAGAATTGAACGCTTTTGACGCTGCTCTTCTGGACGCGGGCGTCGGCGATACGAACTTGATAAAAATGAGCAGCATATTACCTCCAGGGGCGACTCTGGTAGAAAAACACCCTCTGGTAAGGGGTTCGTTTGTTCCGCTGGCCTATGGGGATCGATCTTCGGACATTTCGGGGCAGATAATTTCTGCGGCCGTAGCTGTTGGAATCCCGGAGGACCCATTGGAGTCCGGACTGATAATGGAATGTTCCAGGATTGGTGATCAGGCCGAATGCGAGAAGGCTGCCCGGGCCATGGTCATTGAAGGCATGGAAACAATCAGAAAAAGAAAACTTAAAGAAATCAAGAGCATTTCCGCCTCGATTCGGGTTGAAAGAATTGGGGCTGTCTTTGCTGCGGTGGTGTTATGTCAATAAATCTGGGTGAATGGTTTATAGAGGCGTATGAAGGAAGTTCCGCGTTTGGTCTCAAATGTTCCAAAAAGCTGTATGAGGCTCAGAGTCCTTTTCAGAAGATTCAAATCCTTGAGACCCCGGCCATGGGACGCATCCTGATTCTGGATGGATGTTTCATGGTGACGGAAAAGGACACCTTCATTTATCATGAGATGTTGATCCATCCTGCAATGAGTCACCTGCGATCGCCCAGGAATGCGCTGGTCATAGGGGGTGGAGACGGTGGCGCAGTGACGGAACTTGTGAAATACAAAACTCTGGAGCAAATTACCCTTTGTGAGATTGACGAGATGGTCACATCATCCTGCAGGGAGTTTTTCCCCGAGGTGTCGTCGGGACTGGATGATTCACGGGCTGTCTGCGCTTTTGAAGACGGCGCCGCCTTTGTTGCAAGGCACACTGAACATTTTGACGGGATATTCGTTGATTCCACTGATCCGGTTGGACCGGGCAAAGCCCTTTATGAAGTTTCCTTTTACCAGTCCATAAAGAGAAGCCTCCTAAAAGGAGGAATTGCGGTATTTCAGACTGAAAGTCCGGTCTTCATGGCGGACGTTTTCTCTGAAACGGTTGCAAAACTCAGGTCGGTATTCGGCCCAAGTAACGTATTACCGTATATTGCCGTAATACCGAGCTATCCTGGCGCCATGTGGTCGTTTACAATGTGCCTGAATGACACGGAAAAGCTGTCAGTGGCAGCTTGCAACGCGCCGCAGGACATTCTTCAAACCATGAAATATTACAATTCAGACATTCATGTCGCTGCTTTCAGTCTGCCTCAGTTTGTGGCAAACCTCGCGCAGGGAACAAAATAGTCGTTCCGGGTCACACAATGGCCTGTTGTGTTTATTAGAAGAGGGCCGATTGAAGATGCCTTAAACTTAAATCCCGGCATCCAGTCGGCCTCTGTATTTAGGTTTTTTACAGGAGTTTTCTTCAGGATGACCAAGCCGAGTTTTTTAGAAAGCCACGGTTCTGTAGTTATAAAAGACAGGCCCGCCATTTTTGGCTGCCCTCTGGATCAGACGTCGACTTTCCGTTCGGGTTCGGACAAAGCCCCGGACTCAATCAGAGAATCCTCAGAATCTATTGAGTCTTATTCACCCTATCGTGACAAGGATCTCGAAGATGTGGAATTTGCAGATCTCGGTGACCTGGATTTCACTGGAAAGACTATGGAAGAATCCTTGGACCTCATAGAATCCCAGTGCATCAAAATCATCGAAGATGGAGGCATACCTTTTGCCTTAGGTGGCGAACATACCGTTACCTTGCCTGTGGTCAGGGCCCTGGACAAACTCCAGGACGACTTTTTTCTCATCCACCTGGACGCTCATACGGATCTGCGTGAAGATTATGAAGGGGCCAAATTCAACCATGCGACAGTCGTTCGAAGGGTGGCCGACCTGATAGGCCCTGAACGTCTAATTCAATTAGGAATACGCTCGGGAACCCAAAAGGAATTTCTCTGGATGAAACAGAACCAGACTCTTCATGTCTGGGATGACGGTTGCGAAAAGCACATTTTGAAGAGGCTTAATGGTCGTAAAGCCTACTTGACACTGGATCTGGATGTCTTGGATCCGGCCTGTCTTCCTGGAACCGGTAACCCTGAGGCGGGAGGATGGTTTTACCATGATCTGGAACGATTCTTCCGGATGCTAACCCACGTCGATTTAATTGGCGCTGATGTAGTTGAACTAAACCCGAGTCTGGACAGATCGGGAATGAGTTCCATACTCGCTTCGAAAATAGTTAGGGAATTGCTGCTGATCCTATGACAAAATTCCCTCCGCACAAATATCATGCAAAACATCATTTTATTTATTTATATAGCTGTAACTACAATATGTTGACACCAGAAACATGATCTGATAAGTCGAAGTTAGAAGCTGATTGTCCAGAACACATTCCGGGACTTACAAAATTGAGTTACAGTTTCAAATACATCGTCTTTATTTGCATGGCTTTGGTGATGAGTCTGGCTCAGATGTCTCATTCCAGTCAAAGCGCGACTGTTAAGCTTCAAAAGAACAGATGTCCGGACCTGATAGATCTTATAAAGGATCTGACTCCCTCGGTTGTGAGTATTTCTACTGAACGCCGCAATTCGGAGAGGGATGTTCAGGAAAAGCCGTCATTCCAGAAGTTTGGAAACGCCCATCACAGTGGAAAAGTCATAGACAATTCGCTCGAGACCGACAGTATAGGCAGTGGGTTCTTCTGCGACAGGAATGGTCACATCATAACGAACGCTCATGTAGTGGAGGGAGCTGACAGGATATTTGTTACCCTGGCCACGGGGAAAATTCTTGACGCCAGGATAGCCGCAGTACATCCCCGTGTTGATCTTGCATTGCTCAAAGTGGCCCCACCGATAAACATACGTGAGGTATCCTTAGGCAAATCAGACGATGTTCAGGTCGGAGAATGGGTTCTTGCGGTAGGCAACCCTTTTGGACTGGGTAGAACTGTGACAGTCGGTATTGTGAGTGGAAAGGGTCGTTTTTTGGGGTTTGGACCTGACGACAACTTTATCCAGACAGACGCTTCAATAAACCCGGGGAATTCAGGTGGCCCCTTGTTCAACATGGCTGGAGAAGTCATCGGTGTTAACACGGCAATCATTTCCACCGGCAAGGGCATAGGTTTTTCGATTCCATCCAGCTTCATCAGTGAGCTCATTCCATCAGCGTCAGAATCTGGAGGGACCCGCAATGGCTGGATTGGTGTCTACATCGATGAGGGTGAGGGGACTAAAAGTGGTTCCATAGGCTTTAGAAAGCCCAAGGGGGCGGTAGTTGACGAAGTGATGACATCGACCCCTGCTCACCAGGCAGGACTCAAGAAGGGTGATCTGATAATACGAGCTGACGAAAAAACCGTCGAAAATGGACAGGATCTTTCCCTAATCGTTTCAAGATCGAAACCGGGACAGATTTTACGAATGACCATACTTCGCGAAAATAAACCCCGGAACGTTGAAGTTGTAGTAGGAAACTCCCCTGATTGATCACGCTCCGGAATCGACTTCGGACTCTTTCCTGATAATCTCTGCGAGTTCTTTGACAGCTTCCTTTAATACATCATTCACTATTTGGTATTTGAATAGATGAGCCATGCTCATCTCATGATAGGCGTTGAACATTCTGACTCTGATGGACTCCTCGGAATCGGATTTTCTCGAACGGAGTCTTTTCTCAAGATCCGAAAGGCTTGGCGCGTTCACAAAAATACCTATCGCCTGAGGTATCCTCGAAAAAACCTCTTTTGCTCCTTCCACGTCGATGTCCATTATCATTCTTCCACCAGATTCAAGGACATCCAAAACGGGCTTGACAGGAGTGCCGTACAAATTTCCGTGGACATTCTTCCATTCCAGAAACTCTCCTGCCTTAGACATACTCTTGAATTTTGATTCACTTATGAAATAATAGCTGACTGAATCAATTTCGCCCTTTCGTGGAGGTCTGGTAGCGCAGGAAATTGAATAGCGCATGTCAGGGAATAGAGGCTTCAAATTTTTTATGAGAGTTGATTTACCAGCCCCCGAGGGAGCTGAGATCACAAAAAGGGTCGGCCTGATTATCATTGCTAGCTCCAGCTGTTGTGAGTATGTTAGTTGCCTGTAGCTCTTAACCCATGGCGCGAATTATTTGCATGACACGCTGTGGAAGGTCAAACTGATTCGATATATCCGTACAGGTAATTTTCTCTTTTGATGCTCAGGCTCTGAGTTTGTAGCAAACCCGATCAAAATGGTCACGGAGAAATAATGATCAAAAAAATTCTTTGGCTGGTCTTGCTAACCTTTAGCGTTGCGGCCACAGTGTATGGCGGCTTTTTCAGGGAATTTCTTGTCTACGACAACCTCGAAAAGTTTGACAAGCTTAAAGATGTAGGCATCAAGATCAAAATTCCCGGTTATGACTCAGCTGAGACAAAATTCGAGGTCCAGTCTCAATGGTTCAGCGAACCAGAAGTAGTCAACGCAATGACGTTTGAAGGAATCAGCCGATATAAGGATGGCAGACTGACTTCCAACTATCCTGATTTGAGAATGCTCAAAGGGCGAATGCCCTGTCCTACCTGAATTTAGTTTAGCCTCCGGTACGGAGGTCAACTCATGAATTATCGTAAAGTCTTCAGGGGATAATCAATTGGAAAAATTAAGACTTAAAGTTCAGCTAGGTTTTGCCGCCCTTTTCAATATTGGACTTTTTCAGTGGCACACAGTTTGTTTCCCGGTCCTCAACTGTCATTCATGTCCCACATCCATATTCGCCTGCCCAATGGGAATAATCGGGCAGTTTGCAGGATTGGGGCTT
Source organism: uncultured Desulfomonile sp. (assembly GCA_964542775.1). Taxonomy (GTDB): domain Bacteria; phylum Desulfobacterota; class Desulfomonilia; order Desulfomonilales; family Desulfomonilaceae; genus CAITZA01. Next base: position 15,283 of record CAZIVV010000210.1, on the reverse strand, counting down.
GTTCCCCTAACTGCAATCGGGTTGATGGCGATAGCGGGGCTTACCATCGGCAGATTCCTCTGCGGTTGGGCGTGCCCTTTTGGTTTTTTTCAGGAGCTTCTTTACAAGGTCCCGTATATCAAGTTCAATATTCCGGCCTGGACGCGGTTTATCAAATACGCCGTATTCATTGGCCTCGTTGTGGCTGTCCCCATATACCTCACACCTGAGTCATCAATCTACTTTTGCCGTATCTGTCCGGTCGGAACAATTGAATCGGCCATTCCGTGGGCTATAATGGACGGAGCCTCGGATGTGGGCCGCTTGGCTACCAGACTCGGTATTCTGTTTGGAATAATGATTCTTGCCATGGGACACAGAAGGTTTTTCTGCAAGGTTCTTTGTCCCTTGGGAGCGTGTCTGTCTATTTTTAACAGGCTTGCGCTAATATTCCCCAAACGAAAAGAAACGTGTATCGACTGCGGATCCTGCAACAGACTGTGCCCTATGGAAACTTCACCAAAATCGAAAGATTATGGAGTTTTCTACAAAAAACCTGAAGAATGCATAAGTTGTCTGGAGTGTTCCTCAAAATGTCCGACGCATGCTGTAAAGTTGTGGGGTTAGTCTGTATGGGCTTGAATCTACAAGCCCAGACGTCATATTTTATCAAGATTGCACAAAAATCAAACGAACAGCTAATCTTGCCCGCTTAGGAGTTAGACAATGTGTGAATCTAACGCGTATATTTTGAAAGACGGCTCACAAACCTTAATAATGGAGAGCGTAGGTTCCGTTCGTCCCGAATCCGATGGTGTTTTTCTCAAAAGTATTTTTGGGGAAACACTCATCGTCAAGGCGCGTATAATTGAAATTGACCTGACCGGCCACAAGATCGTGCTGGAGAGTTGACAACAGAGAGCAATCTATAATCCACATGGTCTGGAAGGTCGGAGTCTCACTGATTGACTCGATCCCAACGAGCTTCTTAAAAGGCGTTTCAAGGAAAACAGTTTTTCATATATTCTGTTACCGAAAGGACCACAGGAACAATGTCGTCGTTAGATACGGTGATTGTGCTTAGCGCTGGTTACGAGTTTGTAGGACTGGTATCTTGGCAAAGGGCAATGCTTCTGCTTTTTAACGGTAAAGTGGAAGTGGTCAAGGAATCTGACCGAATAGTCAGGACCGTTAGTAAAATCTATCGCGTTCCTGCCGTCATAAGACTACTCAAATTCATTCGTCAGATTTACCGTCGAGAAGTGCCATTTTCACGTAAAAACATCCTCATCCGGGATTCTTACGTCTGCCAATACTGTGGAAAGGAGAATTCCTCAGCCGATCTTACCCTAGACCACATAATTCCCAAGGTCCAGGCTGGAACCAACGAATGGACGAATGTGGTAGCGTGCTGCAGACACTGCAATGTTCAAAAGGGGGGCAGAACTCCGCGCCAAGCCGGAATGAGTCTTATAAGGAAACCTTTTAAGCCAACAATCATGGAGTTTATCAACATCTATCTGACTAGAAAGTTTGGAATCAATCTGAACGAATTGCTCAAATTCTGATGTGAAGGCAAAACTATCCACCGATTATACTCACGATATCAGAGCCTTCCAAAGAACACGGACTGTTCCGTCGGAATAAAAACAAAAAATGCGTCTACTCAGACGCATTTTTTCATTGACACATAGTCCTACTGTGATAAGACCTGTACCGCTTCTTATCATTACTTTTCCATCCCAGTGGAACACACGCAAACGGCCATTTAGATGCCGTTTTCGTGTTTTTGGAGCTTCTTAACCTACGATGTGGTCCCAGTATTCCACACGCCGATTTATCTTGCCTCGCCATTACGGATGATTGTATCACCCCGGCTGACGGAGCCTATTTAGCTCTCATAGTATAAATTTGTCAACAATTTTATTCCTGTTTTTTTATATATTTGCATTTTGTTTCAAGACCATGATTTATTTTTTAATGAATTAAGACTTTAATAAAAACATAGCCATACTTTACGGTAAGCGACATAATAGCTCGAAATATCACATTATTATTATAAACAAATGTCACGTTTAACAGGCCAGAAAAGGCGCCAGGATCACCATGAATCTTTTTTGTTCTTAAATTCAGTATTTCTCAAACATAATCTGATACAATAAGATCAAACTTGCCAAGCGCGCTCGACAAAGATTCGCCCCGTTGTTACAAGAAGTAGTTCAGGTTACCTGAAAATTAATTTCAACAGAGTAGCGCCGGTGTTTTCAGTGAACATGAGCTATCCATATTTCATTGAGTTATCTGAAGTTTTTAGGGGAGCGTACAGTTCAAGACGCCTGTTAGTGTTGATTGTGGCAATAATCGTGATGTTCCTGCTAACGGTTAATACATCCTGGAAGGCCACACCGGACAGCGCATTGTATCTGGAGCTTGGTGAATCTTTAGCATCTGGAGCGGGCTACACATATAACAATGTTCCTCATACCTATGTTCCGCCGGGTTATCCGCTAATGCTCAGCGCGTGGATCAGTCTTTTTGGAAGTGACTTTCTCTGTTACAGGCTTTTAATGGCGCTCCTCGGAATACTCACTGCTCTAACAGGATTGATCCTCCTTTTTAGAATGTGCGGACCGGATCTTGGCATAGTCGTAGGGGGATTGTTTGCAATTAACCACACCATAGTGTTGAACTCGACATTTACTTCTTCTGACGTTCCGTTCACGCTCATGTGCATGGTGAGTTTTCACATGATTTTGTGGGTGAGAGGGCGGAGGAATTTCTACGCAGCGCTTTTCCTTTCAGGAATTGCCGCGGGCTTGCCTGCTCTTGTTAGAATCAACGGACTTGGGGTTCCACCGGCCTTAGCCATTTTTCTGTGGTATCATTTCTCAGAATCTACTTTGTGGACGCGGGCCTCGAGGTGTCTTTTTTTTCTTGTTGCGGCTTTCTCCTTACCTCTGGCATGGGAGTATCATAAATCCGGCTTTCCGGTATCATACCATGAGGGGGAGTATTTCAGGGCGGTAGCCGGTCGATCCTTGGGAACTCAGCTTGATGTAGTTCTAACATCGGCCTGGGAATATTTGTTTGAGACAGCCTATGCTTTGACTGGAATTTCAATGCGCACCGTCGCTATTGAGATGACACTGGGTCTTTTGGTCATCCTTGGACTTATTTATGCTTTGAGATCAGGGGAAAGGCTTTTTACAGTATTCTGGATGATACAGATGACAGGTCTTTTCTTGAGTTCAGCGGGTAGCAGGTATATAGCCCCCTTGATTCCAGCTCTTTACATCTTTTTAGGCTTGGGCGCTTTAAGGATTTCTTCCCTCGTTCAGTCAATCTCCACCGGAAGTAACAATAGTGTCCGTTTGATGGTTCCGGTTCTGTTTTCAGTCTTGGCGGCAACCAATATTGGCGCAAATATTCAAACAATTTACCATGCCAGAACTGCGGTTCAATCTTGTGGCGCAGAATCAGCAAAAGATTTGTCCTTTTTTGAAGCCGCTCGTTGGATCAGAAGCCATGACCCGAGCGCCACCATTCTGTCCATGAATCCGCGAATAATGAGGTATCTTACAGGAACAAAGACTATTGACATCTTAAGGTCCGGTGTGCCTGAACATCTCGCATGGGCCTCCACACAGCACGAAATTTCCGAGATTCTGCAGAGAGACAGACCAGACTATTTTTTTGCGGACTCCAAGAACTCGCATTTACGGGAAATGATCGTTCAGACAATCAGAAACAGCAACTTCGAGTTGAAGGAGATAAAAGAGGCCGGCGTAGGGACAAGGTTCAGTCTATGGAAGATTGGGTATTCTGACAAATGACTAGATCATCTTCAGAATCCTCACGTCCATGCTACGGCGTTATCTCAGGTATTACCATTTTGTTCGTCGCTACAATCAACACAGCGTTATGGCTGATAGCGTACAACAATTTTCGATCTGGCGAGCTGGTTTTGATAAGCTTGATCAGCTTAAATGTTACCTTCCTGTTACTTCCAGGAAAATACTGGCCCAATTTCATTTCACTACAGTATGTGAGAGCTGCGGCTGTATCTTTCGTCTCATTATGGTTAGTTCTTTCTCTGTTGGAGTTCATTTTTCCTTTGATCGCCTCCAGGGAATACGCCCAAATGGTTGATCTAAGCAACCGTTTCCTGAAAGGCCGTACAACAAATAGGCCTCAAGCGGACCTTGTTTTCTTTAACAATACCGAGCATACTTTTCATGAAAAAAACGAGAATGGCCCAATATCCTGGCATGTTCCCGGAAAGCTTTATATCTACACTGGTTATGAGCCTAATCTGAAAAAGACTTATGATAATTTAGTCACATGGAACTCACTTGGATATTTCGACAAAGAATACCCTCGCGCGAAATCTGATAAAACTTACCGTATAGTTGTAATAGGAGACTCATATGTTGAGTCGGTTCAGGTTCCATTGTTGGAGACGTTTCACAAGAAGCTCGAACAATCGCTTAACTCGAATTTTAAGGTAGATGGATTTCACAATTTTGAGGTAATAGCCTTAGGCGCATCAGGAGCGGGTCAATCAAGAAATTTTGCAACGCTTTCCGGGCAAGCCGCTGAGTTGGATCCTGACATGGTCATCGTGACTTTTTGCAGCAACGACATTTGTGACGACGATCAAGTCTTGAAAAAAGAGTTGGATCTTGTTTCAAACACAATTTCACCGACAATTCGCAATCTCATGCATCATGGATTCTGGGCCTTGGCATTCGCATTTAAGAGAATTAATGACATAAATCGCAACAGCGTGGCCGTATCACCAGAATTACTCCAGTGGTCCCAAAATCCACCAGGGAAGTTATGGAGAGGATGGAAAAATTCCCTCGATTCCATAAGGGAATCCAAGAATTTTTGTGATTCAAAAGGGATTGCCTTTCTCCTGGTTTATCTTGGATCCGATATAGAAACCAAGTTCGCTTTGTCGCCACAAGAGACTGTTTCTAGCCTAAAGTCTTTGGGATCTGGATACGCTGAATTGGAATGGGATTTTCAACAGTCATTGAGAGTTCTTCTGGAGTTTTCAGAGAACAACCGGATCAACTTTCTATCGCTCCAGGAGTCACTGGTGAACGCCCAGCGCAAAACCGGTTTATTTGTATTCGGAGACCACTATTCAATTTACGGACACAAAATTGCTTCAATCGTGCTCGATTGCGCAGTACGAAAGTTAATACTGAAGAAAGCGGGCATCGATCACTTGTCTGTGAAGGACGACTGTAAGGACATTTGGGAAAAAGCCGACTAGCGCCGTCATTGCGGAGACCGCGATTGAGGCAAATTCTCATCTGTTATTTATTTCAATCTGGAGAAAAACTTGAGTGTCGATGTAATAGGATTCGGATCATTGAACCTGGACGAGTTCTGGGAAGTTCCCAATAATTTCCTGGAAAGATTTTGTCTGGAGCCCGGTCGGGAATACATTAGAGGCCTGGACTGGTTTGCAGAGGTATATCCCTTGTTGAAAAGGATTGGCTCTCTCAAGGCTGTTGATCCCGGAGGTTCCGCGGCCAACATGACGGCGGCGCTCCGAAGGATGGGATTCTCTACAGGTTTTTTTGGGGCAGCAGGCACAGATGGATTGGAAAGAATACGTGTAGGAGAACTGGGGGAGCAAAGCGATCTGGCTATAAATGTCTATGACGGTCCAACTGGTCGTTGCTTGTGTTTGATAAATGCTGAGGATGAACACAGGGATAGGTGTCTGGTCATTTTGCCCAATGTGAACGATCTAGCCGGTTCAGGTGGGTTCGATAAAGATTATTTCAAAACATGCAAATGGGTCCACATGAGTTCCTTTGTCTCCAGATCGCCCTTGCGGGTTCAGAAAATGGTTGCTGCCAACCTGAAAGATTCGACACGGCTCAGCTTTGATCCGGGCGCAGTTTACGCAAGACTGGGGATTGATGAGTTACTCCCGTTATTGCAAAAAACCTCGGTGTTATTCACAACGCAGGAGGAACTGGTCGAGCTTTCGGGATTCAGTAATATACCCAGGGCGATTGATCGTCTTTTGAGTCTCGGGGTGGATACCATAGTGCTCAAGCTAGGCTCCCTAGGGCTAAGGGGCATTACTAAAGAGAGGACTTTTTTTCAGGAAGCCGTCAGGCCGGCTCAAATAGTTGACCGTACGGGGGCTGGTGATGTAGCCGCAGCGGGTTTCCTGGCCGGACTGTTGTCTGGTCTGGACTTGGAAAAATCACTCGAACTAGCCGCACGAGTAGCTTCGAAAAGTATTGAAGGCTATGGAAGATCAGCTTATCCTGATAGCGGATTCATTCGATCATTTTTCCTTGGAGGAATCGAACATTCCAAAATGAAAAATGAACTCTAATGACGGGAGAAACCATGAACAATTCAGACAGACGGGTCTTTGTGACAGATTGTGAAGGCCCTCTAACAATAAATGACAACGCCGCGGAGATGGCGGAGGCTTTTTTACCGGAGGGAGACCTGTTTTTTTCCAAGGTGAGTCTCTATGACGATTATCTCTCGGAGATAGCTCACAAGGAAAATTACAAGGCTGGGGACACACTGAGACTGATTCTTCCCTTTTTTAAGGCGTTTGGGGTTGATGACAGGTCCATGGTGAAATTCTCCCGTAAGAACATAGAAGTTATACCGAAAGCCTCCGAAGCGATTGGCATACTCACTGCGCTAGCCCCATGTTACATAGTTAGCACCAGCTACACTCCATACATCAAGGCTGTATGTGATGCGCTTGCCTTTCCAATAGAAAACACGTTTTCGACTCAGGTCAACCTGGATAGCTTCAACATCACTTCGAGTGAAAAAGCGCTTGTCAAGGAGATGTATTCAAGGATAATCAAGACCCCCTTGTTCACACTGACACCTGGCGCCAGATCCATTGGTGATCTGAATCAAACAGCTCAAGATACAATAGCGGAACTGGATGATATTTTTTGGCGAGAGTTGCCTTCTCTTGAAATAAATGAACTGCTGATTTGCGTAAATCCTGTCGGTGGAAAGGAAAAAGCCGCCGCTATAGAAACAATCATTGAGAGGCGGGGCTGCGAATTGAAGGATGTCATCTATGTCGGCGACAGTATAACTGACGTTGACGCTTTCCGCCTTGTCAGATCGGGAGGTGGGCTGGCTGTTTCATTCAACGGAAATGACTGGGCGGTCAGGGAAGCATCGGTAGCGGTGACGGCATTTAACGCGATGCCTACCGCCTTTATAGCCTCCCTGTTTCTTCAGGGAGGAATACAGGCATTGGACAGCTTGCTGGTTACCCATCTGCATGAAGGCATTATGGATCATGCCATAAAACACAGCGTTAAGGTTCGTAAGGCTCTCAGATCGGAAAAAATAGGCTCGCTGGGCTAGGTTTCAATGTTTCCTAAAACAGGAAGGGTATAAAACGCTTGGTTCTGGACTGGTATTCGCCGTAATAGGGATATCGTTCTTTCAGGACTTCCTCTTCCTTGAAGGCTTTCAGAACATACAAGCCAGTCAGCGCTATCCACAGGGGAAGACTCCAGAAGCTTCCCCAGTAAATTACATAACCGGCAAAACCTGATATTACGGCCGTGTACATTGGATGGCGAACCTTGGAGTAAATTCCTGACTGGATGAGGTTCCCACTCCTCCTGGGCGCTGCAAAAACCCTGAAATTCCTGCCCAGCGATTTGAAGGAGAGCCATGCCAGGCCTAAACCGGACAGTCCCAACACTGCTCCCACTGTTTTCAACATAGTAGATACAGAACGTTCCATAACTTTATGCTCCAAAGGAGCAACAATCAGAATTACAAACGCACAAAAAATGTATCCATAAGAAATACCTTTATAATCTCGACCTCTTTCACTCGTGGTTCTGTTTGGACGGGTAAGATCGAACATCCCCGTTCCGGATTTTCCCCTTTCCAACAGTATCAGGTATAACAACCCCCAATTGAGATTGTAGACATTCTCAAACCCCATTCTTCGCAACATCACGGCAACTGAGGGAGATCTGTGACCGGTAAGGCAAGTAACCAGAATCGGATTGTTCCTGGGCACATGTTTGGCTGCGTCCGGCAACCCCACTCCCCATGGGAAGTTCTGAGCGCCGTGGAGCCGGTTCCACTGAAATTCCGGTCTGGTTCTTACATCAACGATCCAGGTATCTTCAGGAAGGGATTTTATTCGCCATGGTGGGATTGCGCGCGCGCCTGCAGCCATGGTGACAACCTCAGCCCCAAGAATCAGGTAAGCCAATAGAGTCAACAGATTCTGTGGCGGCGCCCCCATAGCGTCATCTGAATGCTCCGAGCGTATGTTTCTGACAATCGATGCCGTTTGAACAGCAAATGCGGCCAATACAACAATCCATAGGCTCCATGCGACAGTCGAACGCGTAAAGATACACACAGCCATAGATGCAAGCACAAAAGATGTTGTCAGAGGATGGATTAACTGATTCGCGTGGACTCTACTGAATATGTGGGCGTCGCTCCTGATAGAGGGAATGAACACAAAGTAACTTACTAATTCAAAGAGCGACACCGAAAAAAGGAAAAATGACAGACCCGACGTAATGACAGCCGCAGACCACTCCAGAGCGCCAAGGTTCTTGATCGAAAGTCCAGTGTCATAAAAGGCTGCGCATAAAACAGCCAGACACGACGCATAAATCAGCGGCGTCAACCATCTTGAATCTGAAACGTGAAAATGTTCTGCCTTGTCTGTCACTTGCCTAAAAATTAAACACGCCCCAGTGTTTTGTGGTGGCGCGCAGATTTTCCCGCAATAGATAACCGCCATTACACATTGGAGCGTATTAACGTAGCGCTAAACAGTAGTGAAAAATTATGAGCGCCTGGAGGTTTATTTGGAACGCATACGCCTCAATTTTTTCAGGAGCCTCTTTCGTGCAGCCATTGCCTTCCTCTTCTTCTTGACACTTGGCTTCTCATACGCTCTTCTTTTTTTGGTCTCAGTCAGCACACCTGACTTTTGAACCTGTTTCTTGAATCTCCTGAGAGCATTTTCAAAAGGCTCATCTTCTTTAACATAAACTCCGGGCATACAGTAACTTCTCCTTTCGAGGGAATGGATACCGACTAGCTACTCTCCAGATAAAGCGCGACTCAACTCCGCCTATGCGAAGGACACAAAGCATCTTCCAGAGATTAATAGTAAGTACAATGAATAAACGCGCCTTAGGCGATAATATAACTTTAGCCAACCTGAGGATTATACGGATGATATTGGCAGGAAGTATCAAATCCCTTCTGACAAGCTTCACCCGGCAAATGAGCCATTTAAAGATGAAGCCTCTAGCATCGAGACCCAGTTATGCCACACTGAGTCAGAATATCTAAAGTATAACAGTCCTTGGGCGTGGTCAAGCATTTTTTGTTCAAATACTCCTTGACTCTCGTGCCCTTAAAGCCAATTCATTCTGTATTTCAGAATTCTGGTATTTTTCTGGATCATCAAGGTAATCAGCCAACACTTTCCACTCAAAATCATCCATGTAGGATTTGAGATAACCTAGTCCATGAGATTTGAATTGAATGAGGCTCAACAATCTCAGGTTATTCGACCTTGCCAGTTCGGTCCCCCCTTGTTCCCTGTCAAGAGCCACGAGTATGGTTTGGCAACTCGCTCCCTTAACTCCACGACGCGCAAGCTCGCTCCTAACCTGCTCAAGAGCTATTAGTTTGCTGTCAAACCTCGTCACCAGATCATCAACAAGGGCTATTCTCTCATTGTCGTTTATTTCACCTTCGATCAGGGCATGCTCACCATAACTCTGGATTACGGACCTGAACTCATCGACCGATTTGACCTTTTCGATCTTCCGGGTAAACGCAGCTGGACACGTTCCTGCTACAGCCATTCCTGCTACCAGAGGAACTCCGGCCATCGCTATGCCCACTATCTTGGTTATTTCAGGAGCTTCTTCTTTCAAAAGCAGACACATAGCTTCGCAGACCTTCCTGAAGATAAAGGGGTAGGAAACCAGGGGCCTGAGTTGAATGTAGAGCGGACTGTATAGTCCGGATATCAGAGTCCAGCCTTCAGGCCGATCCCTGTAAAATGTCCTGATCATTCTGGATTCATACAAGAGTTTAAGAACTTCTTTTGCGATTTTTTCCTTATCCTGAGCCCACGCCATGATTTCTCCTAAACTGCGCTTGCACCGCGCTGCCTGACATTCGGTAACACCTTCCAAACCTGAAGTCCATTGATTAAACTATCAGGAATCAGAGTCCGTTTTCAACTGTCGTTTTTTGGCGCTACGCACATGGGACAGTCATTGGCATGGGAGCCCTCTGGATTCATGGATGGAATCAGACACTCCTTGACTCGTGTCCTTACACTGCCTGTTTGTCACCAAAGATGGACTCAGAGGGTATTAACGTTCCGTTTCCCAAGTGGCCAAGTCCACACTCACAAAACACAACCAATGGAATGTTCCTATAATATCATCCTATATACATAAAAAACTGTCACTATCCACAGCAGGAGAAAGACCGAGGGCCTCCACAAATACCCGTAGGAATCCAGCGCATTAGTATGAAAATATTCCTGGGTGACAAGAAAACACAAGTGAACCGGCGATAGCATCATCCCCATAAAACCAAAGCCATAGGCCAGAACCACGTAGGGCATCATGCTTTCATTGGCGGGCATTATTGTGGCTACCAGTGGAAAGGCTGATCCTACAAAGCCTACTGCTATTCCCGTGACCAAACCGGCAATCAAAGGAAGCAAAGCGACAATCAGGATTCCGGGTATGTGGTAGGCCTGCAACTCGCTTCGAATCTGGCTTATCGTCTGTGACTCTTCCAGAATTCCCTTGAACGCCATGATTGCAAACACCATCAGGACAATTGACCACACTCCGGACTCACGAAAAGTTGACCAGAGCTGCTCATAGCTGATGGAGCCCGCCTTCATTACAAAGAAGATCCCTGCGCTGAGGGCTACCGTCATGCTAAGATGTTGAGACAGTCGAATCCGTGTTCCAGTGAGCCAACTATACGATTCAATCAATCCCAGGAGAGTGAACATAAGGATGAGTACGGTAGTAATTGGCATGGTCCCGCGGAGAAAATCCCTGAAGGCCCCCGTCTGCTGGGTTTTGGGCCTATTGAAATCACGTGGAATCCTTGGCAAAACAAACAGTATACCTGCGACAACCGAGCCCAGGCTCAGGGGGATCTGAAATACCATGAGGCGCCAGGCGTCAAGATTGAAAATCGTCAAGGAAAGTATGAAGCCGGGATAAAGTGGCCATATAAATTCCGGAACATGCCTGAACCAATAATTTATTGTCAGTTTCAATTCCGGCTTGATCCGGAGCCCTTGGGCAACCGAATCGACCATGGGGGCGGAAAAGACCGCGCCTCCTGGCATAGGGAGAAGCCCAATGAGGGCCGGGGCCATTGCAAGGGCAAAACCAGGTCGAGCAGACAGCGCATCCAGAGACGAAACAATGCAGTTCAAACGTCCGCTTAGCTTCAATAAACCGCTGAAAATAACAATCAAAATGATGACCAAGGCCAGAATCAGGGTTTGCGGGGCAAGAACCTCCCGAAAGAACACTGTCCAGATACTGATCATACTCATATTCATCCATAGCCCCAATCCAAATCCAGTGAACAGGAGACAAACGAACAGTGGCAGTCTGCGATTCATCAGCAGGAGCGCTATAAAAACCACCATGATCTTTACTAGCGCCGGTTCCATGTACTGTGCCAGACTTTCCATTTAAATTGATCTTTCCACTCTGCAAATATGACAAAAGTTGTGCAGAGCGCCAATCTATCACACATGTCAGCCAAGCTGAACAACTGATAATTCCAGGCATAATTTTCTGGTTTGAAGACTGATTTACGGGAAGGCAAATCCTGAGGGCAGACCGTCCAGTCATTACAGCGTGTACGCGCGCAAAGATAAAACTTATAGATTCGCGCTTTTTACGCGCTAACCGGATGAAATAGGTTATATCGCGCTTAAATCGCGATATTAGTTGACATAAAGACCACTGCTTCGCGAAATGGTTCCCTTAACCCATAAATTATTAGCCTATAACTAGCATTAATTTCTTGACTACCTTAGCAACGGGTGATAGGAGCCCTTTTTGAGAGACATAAAGTCTCTAGTGATATTCGCCTGATTCTCAAAGTTCAAATAAAATGGGCTTTTGGGTCTGTTGGCGATAAATCGGTTTCCCTCTGATTTTAATTTCTGTTCTATAAAAATAGACCATGTTTTGGTACTTATTGGGTGAATATGAAGGAGTTAGACATGACTCAAAGCTCGTCGCACGTCCTGTTGGAGTCCCGGTCTGAGGCGCCTGACTTTACTACTAATTGCAAATACTTAAAAAAACTTATACAGGAACTCAAGGTGGAAGATGACACCTCTGTACGAAAGGAATTGTTTGGAGAAGAGGAAGTAGAGAGGCGTTTAACCAAGAAAGAAATGAAATTGCTGTTCAAATTTATGAGAAAACTGGAGACGCACTACGACGAGTTTTCTGCCCCACCTATTCCCAAGGAGCTTGAGAAATCCATCAGGACTCGTAAGACTTCCAGTTGGTTACCATGGGAAGCGGAAGCCATTCAGAAAGTAGACGCATGGCGAGAGGAAGTTCAGGAGAAACGCGATTCTGCCAGGACTATGTTGAACAACACTCTGGACAAAATCCGTCGCGGAGAAAAAATGTAGCAGCTTACCTGGCGCAAGAACCAGTCAGTCATAGTACTAGTGATCAGGGTTAAAACTTCACCCTGATCACTTCTAAACGAGCCTACCACTACAGACCTGCTTTAACATTCAGGGCCTATGAGACTTTGATCTCACAAAAATAAACCCACATTACACCCGACATCCATCCGGCATCATAATCAGAAGCTTTGTGTTCCTGACGTGTTTGATTTTCAGTCAGGCTTAATATATAGTTGGACGAGCAATATGAAACGGAGGCGCAATGTCTGAATTTCGGCCAAGACCGGATTATAACGCCGTCAAGGAGCTTCAAAAGGGCGTAGAGGATGTCAAATCACTCATGAACAAATTCCTCAAAGGATGGGGATTCGGCGCTATTGCGCTGGTTGTGGTAGTGTTGTACATGGTCTCTGGCCTTTACATGGTTGGTCCGGGAGAAAAAGGCATAGTCCTGATGTTCGGCAAAGTTCATTCCCTGACTGACCCGGGGCTTAGATACAGATTGCCTAAACCTTTCATGACACACATCCTGGTGGATACCGCCAAGGTTCGCAGGGCTGAAGTCGGCTTCAGATCTGACACTAACCGAACCCGCGCAGTATCGGCCGAGTCACTCATGCTCACAGGAGACGAGAATATAGTCGATGTGCAGTTGTTTGTTCAATATAAGGTTCAAGACCCTGTAAAATTCCTGTTTGGTTGTGAAAATCCCGAAAATGCGCTCAAAGCCTCGGCTGAAGTCGCTTTGAGAGGTGTTGTGGGTGAAAATACGATAGACTACACCATGACCCGAGGCCGAATGGAAATTCAGAACAAGGTTGAGGCCTACCTTCAAAGACTTCTGGATACTTACAATACAGGACTTCAGGTTACCCAGGCCAGACTACTGGTGGTTGATCCCCCGGCTCAGGTGCAGGAGGCCTTCCACGACGTCGTTAGGGCATGGGAAGACCGCGAGCGCCTTATAAAAGAGGCTGATGGGTATCAGGAAGACGTTCTGCCCAAAGCGAGAGGACAGGCCCAACAGGAAATTCGTGAGGCAGAAGCTTACAAGGCTCAGAGAGTCATCAGGGCAGAAGGCGATGTGCAAAGATTCTTGTCAGTGTTGGCCGAGTATTCAAAGGCGCCCAAAGTGACCAGAGAGCGTCTCTATCTGGAAAGTGTCGAGAGATTCTTGCCCAAGGCCAAAAAGTTTGTGCTGGAATCCCCGGAATCCAAGTTATTGCCGCTGTTGCCAATTACAGAGTCATCCAGGACAACTCCTGGCGCTGAGCAAACTCCTCCGGCAAAATAGAGCTCCCAGCATTAAGAAAGGCAATGACTAAAATGACAAAATTAGTGGCAGCCCTTGGAATCATAGTTTTCATCGTCAGTCAGTCTTTATTTATAATTCAGGAGTGGGAACAGGGACTCATACTTGAATTTGGCAAGCCTGTCAGAATCATTCAGGATCCCGGACTCTACGTGAAATATCCATTTATTCAGGAACTGCTCGTCTTCGAGAAAAGGATACTTGCCGCTGAGGCGCGTCCGGCTGAATACATTACGCTTGACAAGAAAAGACTTACCGTTGACACCGTATCACGGTGGCTCATCACTGATCCGCTAGCTTTCTACCAGACTGTCAGGAATTATTCCGGGGCCATAGCCCGGTTGAATGACATTATCTTTGCCAGGGTCAGGCAGGAAATAGCCAACCACAATTTCAAGGATTTCATCAGGGAAGAACGCGAACGAATCATGGCTCAGGTCACAACGGGAACCGAGGAACAGGCCAAGCGTTTCGGGATAAAAGTTATCGATGTCAGAATCAAGCGGGTCGATTTGCCTGAAGAGGTTCAGAACAGCGTGTTCGCCCGAATGAAGGCCGAACGAGAGCGAATAGCGAAGAGGTACAGAGCCGAAGGGGATGAGCAAGCCAGGGAGATTAGAGCCAACGCCAACAAGGAGAGAGAAATTATCATGGCAGAGGCTTACAAAAAAGCAGAAACACTTAGGGGCCAGGGAGACGCAGAATCAACCAGAATTTATGCTAACGCATACAGTCAGGATCCGGATTTCTTTTCATTTATACGACATCTCGACGCCTATGAGAGAATATTTGGTCAGGAAAGCACCCTGTTGCTAAGGCCCGATTCGCCTCTCATGAGGTTCTTTGATTCTCCGAACCCGTCGGCCACTAAACGTTGATACACTGCATGGCAGGTATGAACGGACTATAATTTTGAGTCCCGATACTTTTAGGAGCGGTAGCGCCTTGGGTTTGACCCCAACTTTGTGTGATTTCCGGGCGCGTTTGTATTATCGAATTCAAAAATAAAGATTTGACCGCATAACTTCATAGAGATTATGTGGAACACGTCAAAATCGACTACTTACAAACGGGATTGACAGAACCTTCAGGTTTTAGTTTTTATGCTCCTGAAACCCTCAATCCCTGTGAGAGGACGTCAGATATGAAAGCCTTGTTAGTGTACCCCAGCATTCCCGATACCTTCTGGAGCTTCAAGCATATTCTAAAATTCATCCGAAAGAGGGCGGCTCATGTTCCATTAGGCCTTCTTACGGTAGCAGGCATGA
>CAZIVV010000209.1:0-9551 GCA_964542775.1 uncultured Desulfomonile sp. | reverse complement strand
TATGCCAGGACCACCTCATCCATCTCGCTGTAGTCATAAGCCACATCCCTGCCGTCAAAACCGATAATTACCTCCTGATTCTCGCTGTCAATCCTCAACACTCTGCCAATGTCGCCGTTGAAAACATCCTTGTCATAGTTGTTCCTGATCTGCATCACCTTGTCATTGACACGGTAGGTCCTGCCTCCTCGAACCAGACCGTCTTCCCGTGGATTCATGGCTTTCTGCAATTCAATGTTGAGGTTGCTTGTCCCTACTACACCCCTGTTCATGGGGCTGAGTATCTGCACATCTTCAACCGGATCAAAACCAAAAGCCCGCTGAATCCTGGAGCACACAAGTTCAAGTATTATCAGCAGCGCATCCTCCGGCTCATCCTTCTCTATGAAATAGAAGTCATTCCTCCCGACCGCAGACTTGTCCAGATTCGGCATCGATCCTTTATTCACCAGATGAGCGTTCACTATTATCGAACTATCCTGCGCCTGTCGGAATATCTCGTTCAGAGTCACTACCGGAACAGCCTCCGAATCTATTACATCCCGCAGGACACTGCCCGGACCAACCGACGGCAACTGATTGACGTCACCAACCATGATGAATGTAGCCTCTTCCGGAATCGCCTTGATGAGGTGATACATCAATACCGTGTCAACCATCGAAGCTTCATCGACGATCAGCAGATCACAGTTCAACGGATTCTCGTCATTCTTCTGAAACCCCATGGTTGCCGGGCTGAATTCCAGCAGACGATGAATCGTTTTGGCCTCACGATCCGTAGCCTCGCTCATTCTCTTGGCCGCTCTGCCGGTAGGCGCACCCAGCAGGATCCTGATGCCCATCCTTTCAAAAATTGAGATTATAGCCCTGATGATAGTCGTCTTGCCTGTTCCCGGACCTCCGGTTATGACCATAACCTTGCTGACCAGCGCCGTCCTGACCGCCTCAGCCTGCTTGGCCGCGAGCGATAATGAAAGCTTTTTCTGAACCCATTCAAGAGCCTTGTCGATGTCTACCTTTCTTCTGCTATGCGGCGTCCTGACCAGCTTTTTCATCCCGGACGCGACCCCACGTTCACTCACATGGTATTTGAACAGATACACGGCCCTTGTCTCCGATTCCTCCGAAGTGGAGGCGGGCATTATTTCGATTACGATTCTCCTCTGGGATTCCAGCGTTCCAAGAGCTTTCAGAATTATCCCGGCATCAAC
This sequence comes from uncultured Desulfomonile sp., assembly GCA_964542775.1. Classification (GTDB taxonomy): domain Bacteria; phylum Desulfobacterota; class Desulfomonilia; order Desulfomonilales; family Desulfomonilaceae; genus CAITZA01. The sequence goes on along the minus strand of CAZIVV010000209.1, from coordinate 8,340 downwards.
CCCCAGCATCTCCGCCGACCTGGTTATCAGCAGATCCTGAGGATAATAAACATGACCTTCATCAGAAATCTGGTGCAAAACATATATGACACCCGCCTCTGCGCGGACATCAGAACTCTTGTCGAACCCGAGACTCTCGCCAATCTTGTCAGCGGTAATGAAACCGATTCCGAAAATGTCCATGGCCAGTTTGTAGGGGTTTTCCTGAACCACCTCAATTGAATTGTCGCCATACTGTCTGAATATTTTCGTTGCATAGGCGGGAGTGACTCCGTGTCCCTGCAAAAAGACCATCACCTCACGTATGGCTTTCTGATCTGTCCACGCCCTCCATATCATCTGAATACGCTTTTCTCCGATGCCGTCTATCTCCGTGAGCCGATCACAGGTCTTCTCGATTATGTCCAGAGTTTTCTCACCGAAATACTTCACAATCCTCTTGGCCATGACAGGGCCTATGCCCTTGATCAACCCGGATCCCAGATATTTCTCTATCCCGGCGGCTGTGGCAGGAACCATCGTCGTGTACTGAACAATCGCGAACTGCTCACCGTGAACCGGATGGTTGCGCCATTCACCCGTGGCTTTGATAACCTGTCCGGGCGTCGGGGCCATGAAACTCCCAATCGCTGTGACCAGCCCCTTATGACCCCGGACCTTAAGCTTGAGAATGCTGAAACCATTCTCCTCGTTGTGGAATGTTATTCGCTCAATTTGTCCGTGGATGGTGGATGGCATGTTTTAAAATGAACTAATTCTGTTTACAGGAAACTGATTCTGTTGGAATCATTATACTGAGGCGGTGAAAATATGCCATGGATTACAGAGATAATTGGTGGCGAGCCCTATGTTTATACTCCCTTGGGTGAATATGTAGTGAAAGCCCGGGGTGTCTGTGGAGGCAGGCCTACCTTCAAATATACGAGAATCCCGGTATCAGGGGCTATCAACAGGCTAGAAGCAGGAGAAGGTATTGATACCATAATAGAGAGCTACCGAAACAAGGTATCAAAAGCAGCCATCCTGGAGGCCCTGGAACTCTCCCGGAAATCAGGTACCAAAAGCAAACCCTTAAAACGTGCCGCAGCTTGATAGTCAGGGCAGGGTATGTGTTCCGGATTGATAGGGATGGAAATGTGGCATACCATCCTCACAACAAAGTCGATATTAAACGATTATGAATGCATACTTGCTAGTCGCACATCGGGGACCCTGTGCTATTTACCATTCCGGAAAGCACTTCTTCTTTTGACCAGTGGCCTGCCACGCGAGATCCTCTTCTTCCTTAGGTTTCATTCTAAATGGCATTTCCAGGTCGGCAATCATCACAGTATCTCAATCCGTTGATATAGTTGTGCCCCAATTTGCTTTTGCAGACCGAACAGTCGAAGTCCCATCCGCTATTGTCTGAAATAGTAGTCTGGATTTCTTGTAAGGAGAGGCTCTTGTTGATTCTGGTCACCAGTTCAGTGAAATCGCGAACAAATCGTTCAAAATATTCATGAAGGCGAGCGCTGAGTTGTGTTTGTTGAGGTAAAGGTCCCATGTTCCGCCACGCAATATCCTGTCCTTTATATGGATCGGGAATGTAATATGCGCTGTTGATTAACCAGTACTTGAGTTCGTCAAAGTCCGGCAACTCCAGGATTCTGTCAGATGGAGCCTCAAGCCATCTCAGACCTATCCTGACGTTTCCATCTTTGGTGTCAGCAAAGAACTGAATCGGATAAGCCTTTCCGTTGGCCCCTTTGTCTTGTGTAACAAAACCGCCATTCTTGAGTTGCTCCAAGAATGTAGTGATTTCCGAACCGGGCCTGAATCGTGCTTGAAAACGAGGATCTGTAGGGAATCCGAAAATTTTGGCATGATTTTGGTACACAAATAACGCCAGAGGTTTCAGATGGGGCAACGACAGTAGTCTAACTATTTCTTGTTCAATCTTCTTTCCTGAAACCTCATCTATTATTTCCGGCAATATTGCCAGATAGTTGGTGATGGTGTTCCTGACACGATTGTCCCTTATTTCTGGAAGCGCTGACATTAGCCACTTCTGGACATCATCTTGCAAAGAGAGTTTCATAAAATGACCCGAGCATTCTGGAACGTTGGGAAAATTGGCCGGATCACGGCCGTCCACAGTGAGGTACACCAGTTTTTTCCGCTCTGGTCTTATGTCCGATCGTGTTCGAAGGTATTCATGATAATTATGTAACTGCCCCGAATGGTCTTCGGATTTTACCTTAAACTCTACGAAGAAAAGATATCCTTCCTGCTTGTTTTGTATAACTATATCAGGGAAACCACAGGAAAAGCCTGGATGATCAAGGACCTCCCATGCGGCATGATCTAGATGTTCAATACCAACACCGAATAACGGCAGAAATTTTCTTAAGAAAAGACATCCTTCTCCATGGTGACCTCTGGGATCAAGCCAGTCAATCAACAGGGCACAGTTGGTCTGATCCTCCAGAAGCATTGCTTTATTGATGACCTTGAAAACGTTATAGTCCGGAGAGTTATTTCGGGTGAGTTGGCTCTCTTGCCCACGCAGAAATGTCAGAAACGATTTGACAAGTTTCTCATCCATGATGTCGTTTTCTCGCCTTCTTTTATCTACTGAACGGCAATATCAGGTCATTTGGACGTACGTTGATGATTGCTATTCATCAGTCCACTGAGAATTCATCGCAACAATTAAATGACATTCCAATCTGCAGACATAAAAAAATGCGTCTTGGGCGCCACGACGCCGCAAAAGTGGGCATTCCTCTCTCATCCGAGTTATTGTAAGATACGCATTTGGCTGTTTACGGAATTTATGGTCTTTGCGACGGGGATATATTCCATATCGAATTCCATCAGTGACGATCAAGTATATGCCAGATCAGCAGGAGCAATTGCAATAATTTTGCAGGTCCGATCCTTAATATCTGTTCTTACTAGGCAATCCTAAAAAATATGGTGTCCGGATGGAACCAGATGCAATTACATCTTAAAAATCCTTAATCCCGTTTGATTCGATGGGCAAGTCTTTCTAACGACATTTTTCCTTAAGGGTCCACTTGGTTGAAGATTAGACTTCAACAGATAAATGTTTCCCGCCAGGTCCTGGCTTTCTATGCCTCAGCCCTTTTGCGTGTTTGATTTCCATTTTTCTAAGGGAAGGTAGAGACAAAAGTTATGATTCTCAGGGAATTGATAACAGTAAATCTGTTTTCAAATGCTTTAATGAAACTCCTGGCCCATCAAGCAGGACCAGAGCTAATGAGACAGTCAGTCTATTAACTGACCCTAAGGCTTTGATCAGTATCTTTGAAGGGGCGCTGCCTTTTAAAAAGCAGATCCAAGTGAGAGTCTTTTCGAAGACGATAATCGAGCATAGACAGATATCTGTGGGTATCATTGTCAGGACGATGAATGCCTAGACATACGCCCGTCAATAAAAATTTATAAACGGCCCTGTGTTCTAGTCCGGCGCAGCAATTCGTTCCCGTTGTAGATGTCAATTTTTTTCAATTCACGGCTATAACGCAACCAATCAGACCCTGATTCATGTGAAAAAATTTTCATGGTGATATATTACTTACGTGTGGTATAGTTACATCCTAGTAATCTCGACTATCAAATTATTAATCGATTCTGAACTAACTTCATCGAGCAACACATGGGGGATAAGTTGCATATATTCAGATATTTGCTCACTGTCGCGGTTGCCATTCTATTACTGGCTCTAAACCCTTCGACCGGTAAATCATGGGAATTCAACCTGTCCGGTTCCTTGGTGTGGACTTACGAAATGTATTCTCAGCAAGGAAGGTCCGGGTTCTTTGGACCATACGATTCAGACGCCTCCGCCTCTTCCACAACTAATAGCGCTGCTAATCTGAATTTATGGAATGGGATCGATCGGGCCTTTAATGTTCAAATGGCTTCTGGCAGCGACGTGTCTGTTTCTTATCTAATAGGAGATTTCTGGCCTACTGTAAAGATCAATCCTGCCATTGATATTAGGGGAAGATTACGAATAGCAGGAACTGGAGGCAATTACAACTGGAGCAGTGACAGCGCATATCAATACAGGACTTGGTCAAATCCTGGCACACTAAACAACATGGGAATCTACTGGCCCATGCTATGGGGAACAGCGCGAACCCCGTGGGGCACTGTAAGTTATGGCAAGCGACCGATGGCCTTTGGGACCGGCTTGCAATATGATGGCGATTCCAACATCACTAACGAATCCCTGATGTTAAAAACTTTCTACGGCCCTATAAGCATAGCGCTCGGTTTTTATCCATACAGACAAGCGCCAAATAATTCTTTTTCCCAAGGGTCTGGCTCTTTGTGGTGGCCTCCTGGCCCTCCAAATCCAATCATGAGCACTTCAACCGATTCATATAGTCAGTACTACAATACTGGGGATAAAAGCGGGATACGGAAATTAGATTTATGTTGGGCAGTAGTTTACTCCAGTGGCAATCTCGAGTTGGGGCTGTATGAATCTTATTTTAGCTACCACATAGGACCTGAAAGCGTTTTACGGAATGGGTATCCAATAGTGTATCTCCCGAGAAACACCGATGTAAGTAATGGAACGCTATACGCAAAATATTCCAACGGAACAATTTTCGTGAACGCTGAAGCAGCATGGTTATTTGGTACCAGCAAATACAATACTACTCAAAATCCCACATATGTTGACCAATCGCGCTACATTGCCGAATTTGGAGTGATATCAGGGCCAGCAAAAATTAGCTTTCTATTCGGATACTCCCCTGGATTGGATAGAAGAAAGGGCGCTTACATAGACAAACAACCTGCAGGTTTTTTGAGGGAAAAGGAACTGACAAGGGAGCTGGCTGGCATCTCTCTCTGGCGTCAATACGCTTACTTGATGCCCTATGTATATGGCACGGGCTTGGCTGGAAACCAGCAGGAAACCCTTTCCGGTCCTGGCTATCAAATTCAGTTTTCTGACTATCGGTTCAACCAGGGATTGAATCAGGAAGGTTCGGTCTTGGACGCCTTAGTGTTGGCCACAAGGTTGGACTACTCTATTGCATCTAATCTCAATGTTTTTGGTGGTTTGTTCTGGGCTCAGAGAACATCTGTAAGTTACCCTTGGGGGTTTATTTCTCCAGAATACTTCGCTTCTTCTGGCGATCCGTCGGCTCGTTATACTGGGAATGTGATGATTAACCTGTATTCCAATCCCGCCTCCCCCTCGATTCCCGACCCTGCATTAGGATATGAGGTTGACTTAGGCCTAGCCTGGAAATTGCTTGAGAACTGGAAGGTCGAAGCGATGGTTTGTAGATGGCAACCCGGAAAATGGTTTAACTACGCCTGTGTGGACAAGAGTGTTCCGGCTTGGAGAACCCCGACAGCATCAAATAATTATGGAACAAATCCTGGAAGGACTGTTGACGCAATCATAGGCGTCCGTGTTGACTTAACATCAAGTTTCTGAGGCCAGTCTGGACTTATCACTAATTTTAATAGCAGAGGACAGGGACTAGGGCTTCGGTTAGAGACGACCAATGGGCAGAGAAAGGTGATCTCGATTAAGCTTTACTGTCTCTGTACTCAGCCAACATTCTGGATTGTTTTAGGGAAAATCTCCTGAAGGGCAGACATGAACCCATCAAGTTCTAACTCGCTTCGCCAGTAGGGACTCTCCATAAGGCGAATCACACCTAAACGGTTAGCCGAGGAGAAATATTCGTACACCAGTTTCCTTGCATCTATGACAGACGGATGATCTTCAAATTCATCCCTCAATTCGAGGGAATTCCTCCATTCATCCTCTGTGGTTGTAGCCATGATGGTGTACATGTCCAGCGCATGATAGCGACCGAATTCCTTGTTCGAATCATTAAGGCGGTCTCGGAAAGCGAATAGCTTCATCATTAGGAATGTATAGGCGTGAAGTAGAAAAACCTCCCCTGTCCATTGTTCGCCGTTGCTGAGATAACCAGTAAGTGTCCTGGAACGTAGGCCCCTTTCCAGGGTTATCGCTTCCTCGACAGGATGGGCGTGAATTCCCACCGACGGGCTCGGTTTCGCCCTGCGCTTGTCCGTTTTAACGCTAGTTCCCTGAAAACAGGCTCTGGAGCCTGTAAGTATGTCTATTTTTATGCTACCTGCTTCAGAACCTCCACTCCCAGACTTTATAAACTGATACTTTTCCGCGCCCCGGACTGCTTCATAGCCAAGATTTTTGAGAGCGGCATGAAGAGGTTTCAGTTTCGCCGACTCGATGATCAGTTCCGGTCTCAAAAACAGATCCAGATCATTCGTGGACCGCGGTTCTGGCCATTCTCGCAATACCGTCCTGACCCCGCTTGTCCTGGCCTCGGCTTCCCTGAGATAAATACCAAAACCGCCACCAATGATGAGTCGGACAGTCGATCCCTGCAGTTCATAAAGCAAATCGAGCAATGCGGTTTTAAGATTTGGCATGCCAATCATTGAAGCGCCTTCTGAAGATTCGTCAGAATATAGGATTTTACCTGGGCAGCCGCGTCACGGTCCCGTTTGTCTCCGGCATTCAACTCCAGGTAGCACTGGACAGGTGATGACCAGCGAACCCGTTCGTCCTCTCTGAAATCAAAATAAACCGTTTCATCATCGGTTTCGATTAATTCCAGGTTTGGAAAACGATCGGATTGATCCCCGTCCAACCGCTCCAGCAAAGCGTCGAGACGAGGACAGTATACTGACCACATCTCTCCCTTTTCCGCTACGGCAAATTGAGTGACTGATGAGCCTCCGGTAAACACCATTGGCAAATCCAGTTCCTGGGATTCCTTGAATATTAACTGGCTGATGCCATCCGGAGCAGCCAATAACCTGATTCGAACCCTGTTTTTAATTCTTGGGGGCTCATAATTAGCGCTCAGCTTTTCCAGCAGCTTGTCCGCCTGTAAGAGACGAATTCTGTCCTTGCGATCCACTATCAAATCCTGGACAAGTGTGTTCAACGCCTTTGATACCGTAGAAAGACTCATGTCCTTTTTATTCCGGTAAGTCACTAGCATGTTGCGCCGGTTTATCTCTGAATGAATATCCTGGACTGTCTCGTAAACGGGAGATGCCAGAAACACCCTCGCAACCATCGAACTGTTCCTGCGATAAATATTTCTAATGGGAGCTGATGACGAAAATGGATTCTTTAGGCCGGTTCTGAATACGACCAATTCGTCCCGGATTACAACACCGTTGCCAACAAGGTCGATACCACTAATTCCAGCTTCCTCAAGTTCCCGCAACTGTTGCTCGCTCAGGAACGGCGCAAATAGCATGGGTTTCCAACCAGCCGGAAGCGACAGGGATTCCAAAAAACCTAAAGCCTCCTGGAACACCTTGGGAGTCGAAATTGACTTGAGTTCAACAGCGAACTTCACTAACCTTCCACGCCATGAAGCCTCGACTAATGCGTCAAGACGGGTTTTACCATTTAATACGGGCTGATCTTCAATGAAACGAAACGATATGGGCGGCAGTCCGATTTTGCCGCTCCTTAGCTGTTCAATCATTTCTCGTGTTGTGGGTATTTTCCTGTTTTTCATTATTTTCCTCTATAAGAAAATAGTATGTTCCAGGAAAGTTGTCAACGCATTGTTCAATTGCTTCAATGGATTGCCTTCCCATGATCAGCTCTACGGTACTGACAGTAGCATAGTTCGTAAAGGGACCGTTGCATACACTTGTGATGTCATGCTTTTCGTATACCCCCTCCAGGCCATCGCCTCACGCAGTGCCCTCCCCGTGAAAACCGGAATCCAGGAAAAGAATGGATCCCCGATCAAGTCGGGGATGACATTTACTGGTCGTGGATGACAGATCAAGTCGTCTTGTCATCCCCGTGAAAAAGGGAATCCATGCCTTTCCTCCGACTCTTGTCATCCCCGACTTGATCGGGGATCCACTCATCGCCACTTCTCACCATCTCCCAACTCCCGGCTGCTTCACCCCTCCCTCAACCTCTCCCCAAGATACGTATACCTCTTCACCGTCCTGTTATTCTTAACCGCTATCGCCAGAGCCTTCTTGCTACCCACTATCACCACAAGCTTCTTGCCCCTAGTTATCGCAGTGTAGAGCAGGTTCCTCTGCAGCAGGACATAATGCTGGGTCATTACCGGAATGACAACGCAAGGATACTCCGACCCTTGAGACTTGTGAACAGACACCGCATATGCCAGGACCACCTCATCCATCTCGCTGTAGTCATAAGCCACATCCCTGCCGTCAAAACCGATAATTACCTCCTGATTCTCGCTGTCAATCCTCAACACTCTGCCAATGTCGCCGTTGAAAACATCCTTGTCATAGTTG
>CAZIVV010000208.1:0-19515 GCA_964542775.1 uncultured Desulfomonile sp. | reverse complement strand
AGATTATGAAGAACTTATTGCCCTTGTTCGCCATGAACTGCATAAGGCGCCTTTGCCGCCGACTCCGAGATATCCGGGAATTCGTGATCTCTGTCTGAAAACGATTCACGAGAGCCAATCTTATTTAACCAATGAGATCAGGGCAATGGTTTTTCATCCTGCTGAGCAGTCTCTATTACAATTCCTTACCCAGATTTACATGCTCAACAATAGCTGCCACCACACAAATCGGGTTATGATCTTCGCCACGTTTGAGGATATCGTGCGCAAATCGTGTTCAAACAAACACTTTGTAGAGAATGAGCTTGCCGTTTTCTTTAAGTCCATTGATTTTACCTGGACATGGGATGAGGATTTTGGTCGTGTTGACGTCGAATTCTATTCCCCTGAGTTGATCAGGTCGGCTAACACTGTGAAAGAGTTCATTGAAGATAGTGAATCTCCCCTGCGTAGCATGGGCGCTCCCGTTTTAGGGCACATTAGTTCGGGTGAAGGTTTTGACTATGCGGAGCATGAACAATCTTCGGACCAACAGTCCGAAATAGCTCCATTGCCCCCTGGAATGAACCCTGGAATGGCCTCGTTGATCTATTGCCTCAAAGGCAAGGCGCTCATCTTCAATGATATCCTGACGAACAGCGCATTCATCTATGTGAAGCGCAATTCCTGGAATGAGTTGTCTGACGGTGATCTGGTGATTTATAAGGACCCCAAGCTACGCAAGGGTTTTTTCAAGAGAATGGAAAATAACGAAGAAGCTATAATTCTAAGGCCGTTGAATCCCACGTACAGGAATGTGATTTTGAAGCGTTCAGATGTCAGTTTACTTGAGAAAGTTGTGGCAGTGGTCTTCTGAGGTGATCAAAATGATTTCAAACATCACAGTTGGAATCGTGGCGTTACTGGCGTTGTTAACTGGATGCTGGGGCTTCGATAGTCTGGCGGGTACTGCTGAGGCTAGCCAATATTCGGGCCAGGCTACTGACATGAGATACACTTTGCCACCATCTGTCCAGAAATCTGGACTGGTTTTCGCTGGCCAAAGGGTTCCTCTGGAACGACACGATGTTAAGGATAGGATTGTCAAGGAGATAAATTACCTTCTTCTGGACAGGAGATCCAGGGTTTCATCGTGGATAATCAAGGCGGACTCCCTGAAACCGGTCATATCTCCTATTCTCAAGTCATATGATGTGCCTCAGGAATTCTTGTATCTTGCGGCTATTGAAAGTAGCTACAACGGTCGCGCATTGTCATCGGCCGGGGCCTTTGGTTTTTGGCAGTTCATGAAGGCGACCGCCATTTCTGGACCTTCTGGTTGTGAGCAGTATGATTGGAAAAGAGTTATCAATCACTGGAAGGACGAAAGGGCGGATCTTGTCAAGTCGACTCATTCAGCCGCTCGTTATCTGGCATGGATGAACCGGGTCAGGAGGGTTTCGATCCCCAATTCGGCAGACAGGGAGGGGTTTAATGACTGGTTCCTGACTGCGGCGGCCTACAATGCAGGTCCGGGGAGAGTTAGCCAGCGACTTAACGGATTCGGAGTGAACCATTACTGGGAGGCGCCTCTGCCGACAGAAACGGAAAAGTACGTTCCACGCTGGATTGCTTTGGGGATCATCAGCCAGAACAGAAGCTATTACGGAATAAAGCCACCGGCCGGTCCTGCTGGCAATTTTGAGACTATCGACAAAATTCGATTGACCAAGGATCTTAGTTTTGCCGAAATGGCTAAAATGCTCAACACTACACCTCGCCAGATATGGCAACTGAACTCGCAGATACCGTCGGATAAGTCGGTATTTCCGGCACGGGCTGGCGGAACGACTGTTCAACACACAATACATCTTCCCAAAGGACAGACCAGGAAGTTCATGACGCAACTGGCGGCCAATGGGTATACCAAAAACAAAAACGCTTCAAAAAAATAAAAGCTTGGCAACTACCCAGGCAGCCCTGACCTTCAGTTAAACTGACGACTTTTGTTCGACAAAAAGGGCTATGGACAAGTTTCTTGATCTGTTCCGGATTAGAGCTTTTATCTCGGGCATGAGGTACAACCCTGTCTTCTTTTTCAGATCGTAAAGATCCTCTCCGACCTCAACCTCCAGATTACCGTCAATACAGTAAATGAATCGCTCCGATCCCTCTTCACTGCAAATGCTGGATTCAGCATCGAAACTTATGGCAGAGACATCCATGAGGTTCATATCGAGCTTCCCGGTCAGAGCCTCGAGTATCACCTTTCCCGACTCTGGTCCGGATATGTTGCGCGGTTGGGGAATGCATAAAGAGACTTTTTCGTAAAATACATCCTCCACAAAAGCGCTCACTTTCATTTCGAAGGCGGATGCTATTTTGGCAAGAGTTCCCAGTGTAGGCGAGGATTTGTTCAATTCGATCGAACTCAGGTTGGAGGCAGCGATACCGGTCATTGAAGCAAGCTGATTGAGCGAGAGTTTTCGTTTTTTCCTTTGCGCCCGAATTCGACCGCCTACATCTATTTCCTGGATTTTCATGACCCTCCGTGAGAATGGCAGCCCAGAACACCTTAAGTAAAGAGACTGGGTAATTCATCCGCTAAAATAAAAGGTTGTGGATCTCCCTGATGTTAGTTATGGGCAGTATCTTTGGGCCGGATGTTGTGGCTTTTGATTCCAGATTGGCCCTTGGTCCTATGATTTTATTGAATCCGAGTCTCATTGCTTCGTTGAGCCTCGATTCTACTCTCGAAACTCGCCTGACCTCGCCGGCTAAACCGAGTTCACCAAACACCATCATGCGATCGTCAATGGCCAGATCTGTAACGGAAGAAATTAAAGCGCAGGCAATTGCAAGATCGGTAGACGGCTCGGTTGCCTTTATTCCACCAACCACGTTTACGAAGATGTCCTGGTCAAACAGAGCCAGACCAAGCTTTTTCTCCAGGACCGCCACTATCAGCGCCAGTCTCTGAGGATCTGCTCCGAGACAGGCGCGTCTACCCTGTCCAGGCGTCGGTCCGGTTACCAGGGCCTGGATCTCGGCCAGTATCGGGCGCACTCCTTCAACGAGCGCAGTCACTACGGAACCAGAACTGTTGCGAGCGCGCTCAGCCAAAAATAGCTCCGATGGATTACGGACTTCCACCAGGCCACTGTCTCCCATCTCAAATACGCCTATTTCGTTGGATGATCCAAAACGGTTCTTCACCGCCCTGAGTATTCTGTAAGGATGCCCCCTGTCTCCCTCGAAGTACATCACTGTATCGACCATGTGTTCCAGGATTTTGGGTCCCGCGATAGCTCCATCCTTGGTTACGTGACCAATGAGGAAGCACGCGTAGGAACCACGTTTGATAGTTTCGGTGATCGATGATGAGACGTGCCTAACCTGAGAGACGCTTCCGGGGTGAGAGTCAATACTGCTGGAAGATATTGACTGGACCGAGTCCACCACAACCACTGCCGCTCCACTCTTCTCAATTGTTTCTGTGATGGATTCGAGGTTGTTCTCTATCAGAAGCAGGAAATTGTCAGATTTTATACCAAGCCTGTCTGCCCGGAGTTTTATCTGTTCACAAGATTCCTCTCCTGAGACATAAACCACGGGCGCCCCTGCGTTAGCTATACTACCAAGGGCCTGCATCAACAGCGTTGTTTTCCCTATTCCCGGGTCTCCTCCTATCAGGGCTACGCTGCGCCTGACTATTCCTCCACCGAGAGCTACATCGAATTCACCTATGCCTGTGCTTATCCGCGGTCTGTTATCGGAGGTAACCTCGTCCAGTGGAACAAGCTTTGAATTTGGATCAAGCGTTTGCCTGGACTTGTTCCTCGAAACCTTTTCGGTCTTTTCAACCACCGAATTCCAGGCTCCACAGTCTGGACATCGTCCCATCCATTTGAGAAGACGTTTTGAACACTTTTTACATTCAAATACAGTTTCTGTTTTCACAGTTGCTCCGTGGCGCACTATGTCTTTCATCCCCGGGAGATCTTTCAGCATGAAATTGAACTGCTGCGCGTGCCAAAGTTTTGCAGCAACGGGGATATTAAAGGTTATTCAATTTTTCTTCTGAAACGTATATCATAAAATAGAGGAAAACATATTGGACAGGCGTTATTTATCACTGAGCACGTGGCTGAAGGGCCTTTACGGATTTCCTGTGCGCAAGGTTTCTGTAGACGCTGGCCTGGGTTGTCCTAACCGGCCTGACAGAACTGGCCCGGGAGGCTGTATCTATTGCAATCATAGAGGATCTGGAACGGGGGCAAGCCTGGAGACACCATCCATTTCGGCGCAGTTGCGCCGTGGCATGGGCTTCATTTCATCGCGCTACAAAACATCACATTTCATTGCTTACTTCCAGTCCTACACCAATACATACGGGCCACTGGATCAATTGGAGCGATTGTACCTTGAGGCCTTGTCCTTTCCTGAGGTAGTGGGTCTGGCGATCGGGACCAGGCCTGATTGCGTCAGCGACCAGGTGATAGATTTACTGGCAAAACTCAACAGCGAGAAACTTATCTGGGTTGAACTGGGTCTTCAGTCCATGCATGACAGGACCCTGCGACTGATCAACAGGGGCCATGACTTCAGTGTATTTGCCGAGGCTACAGCACGACTCATGGAAAAGGGTTTGAACGTAGTGGCGCATCTGATACTAGGTTTACCCGGGGAGTCACTATCCGACATGATCAAGACGGCAAGGGCCGTGTCAGATCTCGGGGTGAGTGGAGTAAAACTGCACCCACTCTACGTGGTTAGGGGCTCCGGGCTGGAACAACTATACGTTCAAGGGCTTTATGAACCTATGACCATGGAACAAACGACAGGCGTGACACTTGAGGTGGTCAGACACATAGATCCGAAGGTTGTTATTCACAGATTGACTTCAGATCCCCATAGGGAAGAGCTTTTAGCTCCGGAATGGATGCTTGACAGGAAGGCAGTGCGAGCGTTTCTTGACAGTGAGATGGACAGAACAGATTTCCGACAGGGATCAGCCCTGTGACTGTAGAGTGCGCATTGTCAGGTTCATAAACTAACTCGGAGTCAGGAATGATTTCCGGAGTGAGGCAACTCCGTTAGTAGTAAACATTCTCGAATTAACCCTATTCTAAAACGAAAATCACTTCAGCTCTAACACGGTACTCCTGGATCGAACCAGCCTCACACATTACCGATTGATCCACAATTCTCATACCGGTAATGTTTCTGAGGGTTTTGTTGGCGCGCTCGAAAGCTACTTTTGTGGCTTCATCAAAGCTGATCGGTGAACCAGCTATCACTTCTGTGACTCGGGCTACTCTTCCAGACATTTTGTTCCTCCCCTGCAGAATTGCCTCACCTCTTTGAAACGTACGGGAATTGCTGACCAAAAGTCAACTGCTAAGCATTGATAAGGTCAAAAAGCCGATCCAGAAGCTCGAAGATCAGGTGTGGCTCCTGGATCCTCCGGATCGTCCACCCGGTTTTCCGGATTGTCCCGGAGTTCTGCCCTGCCGTTGGTCCGGTATTCGCTTCCTGACAGGCATTCGAGGAGGCGCTTTCTGAGCCAATAACTCATCAGCCTTAATTTTTTCCTGATCTGTCAGTGGCCGCCATGAGCCTGTGGGCAACGCGCCAAGAGAGAATGGCCCAAAAGATATTCTTCTCAGCTTGCGAACTGGATGATTGATTCTGAAGAAAATCCTCTTCAGCTCATTCTGTTTTCCCTCAAACAGGGTTATTTTAATCCAGGTGGTAGTTTTCTGTTTGTTGATCACTGTCCAACTAACTTCGCCGAGCCTCTCGCCTTCTCCCAGGTTCATACCTCGCCTGATCATTTTCAGCGCCTCATCCTCTGGAACTCCTCTGACCTTCACGAGGTAAGTCCTTGGAATCCTGAAAGATGGATGGCTCAATTTTTGAGCTAGGGCCCCGTTGTTTGTCAGGATTATCAGTCCCTCAGCGTCAAAATCAAGACGGCCAACCGGGAAAATAGGTTTTGGGAGTTTTTTTATGATCTCTCCTATGCATGGTCTGTTTTCGGGATCGCTCATGGTGGAAACCACAAAACGTGGCTTATTGAAAAGATAAATAACAGGCTCAGGGTCAGACACCTTGAGCAGCTTTCCATCGATCTTGATATGATCGCATTCGGGGTCGGCTGTTTGTTCAGGCTCAAATACGACCTGACCGTTGATTGTGACTCGGCCTTCCCTAACAAGCTCTTCAGCTTTTCGACGTGAAGCGAAGCCACTATCCCTAATGATTATTTGAATTTTCTTTAATGACATCAGATTCCTATACGTTGCCTGTCGGTGCGGATACATTCAGTTGAAGACCATGATTGACAGGCCAACAACTGTGGATGAATACGATCAAATTTACAAGAGCAATCGGTAAAGACCCCCTTGAGGTCATATTCCGCTCAAGGGGTTGATTGTTAAGGTATATTGGCTCTTAAACTTGACAACAACCTAATTATAGCTCATTTTAATAGACAGGAAGTATACATCATATTGATCATTTATAATAAGTTTACTCTATCTGAATCATGTAAATTATATGAGGGGAGCCTTTATTGAACAGCATTTACAAAAACTTGGGCCTCTGGTTGGTCATTTGCCTGGTGATGATATTCCTTTTTCATCTGTTTAACCAGACCAAAACCAACCAGAAAGAAATAACATATAGCCAATTTCGTCAGGAACTGGATCAGGGTTTAATAAAATCCGTAAACCTTCAGGGCTCCAGAATAAGGGGAACCTACATGGATGGCGGGGTTCCATTCAGGACACTCGCGCCTCACGACACGGAACTTATTCCCAACCTGATGAAGCATAAAGTTGACATTCAGGTGCTACCGGAAGATGACAATCCGTGGTATTTGACTGCGCTAATATCATGGCTTCCCATGATATTCCTTATAGCCATTTTTGTATTTTTCATGAGACAGATGCAGGCTGGTGGCGGCAAGGCCATGAGTTTCGGCAAAAGTAGGGCCAGGTTAATAAGTGAGGATCAGAACAAATTTACATTCCAGGATGTCGCCGGTGTGGAAGAGGCAAAGGAGGAGCTTCAGGAAGTAATAGAATTCCTTCGTGATCCCAAGAAATTCACCAGGCTTGGAGGAAAGATACCCAAGGGTGTATTACTCATGGGAGCCCCAGGAACCGGAAAGACATTGCTCGCCAAGGCGGTCGCTGGAGAAGCCGGAGTGCCTTTCTTCTCCATTTCGGGTTCGGATTTTGTGGAGATGTTTGTTGGAGTTGGAGCCTCACGAGTCCGGGACTTATTCATACAGGGCAAAAAAAATGCTCCATGCATAATATTCATAGACGAGATTGACGCAGTTGGCAGACATAGGGGGGCTGGTCTCGGAGGCGGTCATGACGAGCGCGAGCAGACCCTCAACCAGTTGCTTGTTGAAATGGACGGATTTGAAACCAACGAGGGCGTAATACTGATAAGCGCTACCAACAGGCCCGATGTGCTTGATCCGGCGCTTCTCAGACCCGGGAGATTCGATAGGCAGGTCGTTGTCCCCCCACCGGATGTGCGTGGAAGACTTGCAATATTGAAGGTTCACACCAGAAAGACTCCGGTCAGTGATCAGGTTCAACTTGAAACCATAAGCAGGGGCACACCCGGTTTTTCGGGCGCTGATCTGGCCAACCTGGTTAATGAAGCGGCCCTGAATGCAGCGCGTCTGAACAAGAATTCTGTTGACATGAGCGACTTTGAATATGCCAAGGACAAGGTGCTGATGGGAGTTGAGCGCAAAAGCATGGTCATAAGTCTTGAGGAGCGAAGGAACACGGCCTTCCATGAGGCGGGCCATACGTTTGTGACCAAGATGCTTCCCAAGGCTGATCCAATACATAAGGTGACCATAATTCCCAGAGGTAGGGCCCTTGGCGTTACGCAGCAACTTCCGGAAGACGACAGACACACCTATGACAAGGAGTATCTGCTCAGCCAGATTGCAGTTCTGATGGGTGGTCGAGCCGCTGAAGAGATATTCCTGAATCACATGACCACGGGGGCCGGAAATGACATTGAGAGGGCCACCGAAATGGCAAGGAAGATGGTATGTGAATGGGGGATGAGCGAAAGGCTGGGACCGTTAACATTCGGAAGAAAAGAAGAGCAGATATTTCTGGGCAAGGAGTTCTCACGTCACCGTGACTTTTCAGAAGAAACGGCGCTCAGCATTGACTCAGAAATCCACAGGATTGTCACGGAGAGTTATCATCGGGCTAAGAAAATACTGATGGACAATCAGGAGACCGTAAAGCGCCTGGCGGATGTCCTGCTGGAGCGGGAATCGCTGGACGCTAACCAGATACAGGCGGTAATAGAAGGCAAATCCCTTCCTGACTCAGACAATCATCCGCCGTCGGAATCACCCGGTGGACAAACAGGGACAGCTACGGCCGAGACGGTCACCCCACCTGTGCCAACCGGACCCAGCACGGAAGAAATCTAGACACTGATGGGCCAAGTCGCCTGCCATGGCATAAGAAAAGCGCCGATAAATTTCGGCGCATTTTTTATTTATTTTAATAGTTAGCGCTTACATATACTGTATTTCTTCCAAAGGAGAGATTAAGTGTTCAACTCACAGCGCACCCTGGTGATGGGGATCATTAACGCCACTCCGGACTCCTTTTCTGATGGTGGTCGCAATTTCAATCCTGATGTCGCTATAGCCAACGGTTTGAGAATGCTCCAGGACGGCGCTGATATACTGGATGTTGGAGGGGAATCAGCTCGTCCCGGCTCAACTTATGTCGATGACGCTGAGGAGCTGAATCGCGTCATGCCGGTAATAAAGGGGCTTATTCAGGAAAGACCGGACTGTGTCATATCGCTGGACACCCGTAGAAGATCGGTTGCAGAACCGGCCGTAAAAGAAGGTGTAAGAATAATTAATGATATCAGTGGATTCAGAGATGACTCCACTCTAGTCGATCTCGGCAGGGAATCAAAGACAGGTATGATTGTCATGCATATGCTTGGAACTCCCAAAGATATGCAGAAAAACATTTGCTACAACAATTTCCCTCAGGACATTCTAGACTTTTTTGTTGAGAGGACAGATCATCTTGAGGCTAAGGGGATAGATCCGGACAGGATAGTTGTGGACCCAGGCATAGGATTCGGGAAAACCTTTGACCAGAACCTGGCTCTGATAAACCGCATGGAAATGTTTTCATCCTTGGGCAAACCTGTGCTTATCGGGGCATCCAGAAAGACCTTCCTTGGGAAGATACTCAACGAGCCAGAAGCTGGGAAACGCGACATCGGCACGCTCGCAACTGTCGCTGTTTCGGTGATGAAAAGGGCCGCCATCGTAAGAGTCCATGACGTTCGATCTGCTGTCCAGGTGTGTAAGGTCACCGAGTCCATACTGAATGAACGGGCGTAACAGTGATATTGGGGATTGGCGTAGACATAACACAGATAGACAGGATGCAGAAAATCCTGGAATCGCGTCATCGCCGAAGATTTTTAGAAAGATTACTTTGCTCTGATGAAATTGATGAAGTTATGGCAAGCGCAACGCCTGCTGAAAAGCTTGCTGGAATATTTGCCGCCAAGGAGGCAGTAGCGAAAGCTTTGGGGCTTGGATTTTCCTCAGAGGTCTATCCAAGCCGTATCAGAATCCACAAATCACCGGAGGGCGTTCCCCAGGTCAGTTTCTCAAGCGAGCTTGATGACTTTATCAAACGCAAGGACGTAGGAAATGTTTCACTGTCCATCAGTCATACAAAACTCCAGGCCTGCGCGTTTGTCGTGATTGAGAAGACACGCTCCTGATGACGAATTTAGTTGAAAATTAATTTATGTCTTCGTTGAGTTCCTTTTCCCATTCTTTCCAGAATTTCCTCTCGCAAGCCTGGACGCAGGCAAAATATAATCTCCAGATTTCCGAGGGTCCGCCGCCACGCGACATATATTCCAGTCCGTAACGCTCACGGCACTCGTAAAGGCACCAGTATCTGTCAGTTGTAGCGTCCGAGTCTGACATTGTATCAACGCCGGATGAGTGAATGCTCTGGGTTCCGAGAATTACGAAGACTCCGACAAGAACTGCGACCATGATATTTTTTAGTCGTCTCATCTTCCGTCTCCTTCCGCATAAGGCCTGTCAGGAAAGCCACCGGTTGAGAGTGTCCATTGATGGCTTTTAGTTAGCGCCTTGCCTGTACTGATGACTTTTTAGACAACTGGTTTCCCGGAAAGGCCCGGCCAAAGACCAAAAAAGTTTACACGACCTGACAGATCAGAACCTTTAGATAGGAAGTTTCGGGCATTCCCAGCAGACCTGGATGATCAGGCCCCTGACCCAGGACTTCCAGCAGTCTCAGCCTCCGGGAAGTCTGTAATGACGTTGAGAGCGTCAAGTCCAGAAAGTCTTCCAGCGACAGGTGATGAGAACACGAGCAGGTTACCAGAATGCCACCTTTTCTGAGCTTCATCATGGCCCTTTTGTTCAGGTCGAAGTATCCGCGTTTTCCTTCAGCCAGCTTGGATTTGCTCTTGATGTAGGCTGGAGGATCAGCTATGACTACGTCCCAAAAACGGTCAGTCTTCTTTAGAAAGTCAATGCAGTCGGATTTTACCAGTTCTACCCTATCGGCGACTCCATTGACCTCTGCGTTCGTTTTAGCCGATTCCAAGGCATTCAGGCTGGAATCCACCGCAATAACATCGCACATGCCTCTCACAGCGGCGTTGATTGCCCATGCCCCGGAATAACAGAACAGATCGAGTACCTGGGCCTTGGGCTTGAGATATTTTGCCAGGCTCACCCTGTTAAACTCCTGGTCAAGGAAAAAACCCGTTTTCTGTCCATTTTCAACGTCTACCAGGAACTTCAGACCGTTCAATTCTATTTCGAGCTTATCAGGTAGCTGGCCGTAGGCCAACCTCTTCTCCCTGGGGACGGCTTCCAGTTCGCGCACAGGCAAATCATTCCGGATGTAGACAGCGACAGGCTTGAATAGCTCCACTATCGATTCAACAACCATGTCTGTCATAGCGTCGACACCGGCTGTAGAGCTTTGAACTACGAATACGTCATTGTATCTGTCTATAATAAGACCCGGCAAAAGGTCCGATTCCCCGTAAAACAACCGGTAAGCGTTACTGTTTCGACAGATGTCACTGCGCCGGTCATTGGCTTCCTTAATCCTCTGTTTTATGAAGGGATAATCTATGTCCGTTTTGTTGGGAGTAATTATCCTTGCGGTTATAAGACTGTTAGGGTTGGCATAGACCATTCCGATAAAACGTCCGGAGCAATCATACAACTCGTGTAGTTCACCCTGTGTCAACTCTGAAACGTTGGGGGATTCTATTTCGTTAGAAAAGACCCATAGATGGCCTTTCCTGATCCTTTTGTCAGCGTTCTTTTTTAATTTGATCACAATTTAAACCGTCGGAACATCTTTCTATTTTTTTTTGGGTTCGATCTTTTCCATACCGTTCATAAACGGCCTCAAGACCTCTGGTATTGTCACACTGCCATCGGCGTTCTGGAAATTTTCCAGTATTGGGATGAGGATGCGTGGAGAGGCGACCGCAGTGTTGTTTAGAGTATGACAATAAGATGTTTTGTTATCTGAACCTCTCCATCTTATTTTGAGTCTCCTGGACTGAAATTCGTGCAGGGTTGAACAAGAGTGCGTTTCAGAGTATTTTCCGCGGCTTGGCATCCAGGTTTCGATTTCGTGTTTGAGCACCTGCCCCTGGCCAATTTCGGCTCCACAAGCCAGAGCTACCCTGTATGGAAGGCCCAGGCCCTGCATTATAGCCTCAGAATTGCCCAAAAGCCTGTTGTGTTCGCTTCTTGAGACTTCAGGGTCGTTTACGCAGATGGTTACCTGTTCCACTTTGTTGAACTGATGTAGCCGGTAAAAGCCTCTGGTGTCACGCCCGTACGATCCGGCTTCCCTCCTGAAACAGGTGGAATAACCACAATACCTTTTGGGAAGTTCTTTTTCCTGAAGGATTTCATCCATGTGAAAAGACACCAGTGACACTTCCGCGGTCCCTATCAGATAAAGTTCATCCTTCTCCACAAAGAATGTATCTTCCTCGCCTAGTGGAAAGAATCCTGTTCCTACCATGGCCTCACGACGAACGAGCTGCGGAACTATCATTGGCTGGAAGCCTCTGGATACCAGAGTGTCCAGCGCATACCTGAATAATGCGAATTCCAGCAGGGCGCCTTCGTTCTTGAGGACATACATCCTGGCTCCGGCAAATTTTACGGCGCGAGGCATGTCCAGGATGTCCAGAGATTCGGCCAGTTCCAGATGGTCCTTGGGTGTAAAATCAAATTCTCTGGGGTCTCCGGATTTCCTGACCAATATGTTGTCGTCGTCGGAATCGCCCTCGGGGACCTCATCCAGAGGCGGATTAGGAATCAAAAGCATGAGCTGTTCAAAACGGTCTTCCAAGACACGAAGTTCGGGTTCCTTGTCTGCCAACGCATCTTTAATCGACTTTACAGTGGCGACGGCCTGACTCTTTTCATCTCCTCCGAGCTTGGGAATATCCTTGGATATCCTGTTTCGATCGGCCCTGAGGTTCTCAACTTCCGTTCTGAGTTGGCGGGTCTTCTCATCAACGGATAACAACTCATCCAGGTCCATTTTCATACGCTTCTTGCGTATACCTTCTTTTACCTTCTCCGGATAATTTCTTATGAAGGCGATATCAAGCATTCAATTCTCCTGAAACAAATAAGACATGCAGTTCAGTCTGACTCGACCTTGAGCCAGCGGGGTTTTTGGGTCATAGACAGCGTCCGCTTCAAACCTTCAGATGGATCTGACCAGACAACCTTTTCCATCCGGATTGTCGGTTCCTCAATTGCTCCATCTGCGGAGTCATTTTTATTTCCGTACGTCTTCTCTATATACTCCTTGAGTTCCACCTGTTCAGCGGGAAGCATTTCAGCGTAAAGTTTTTCAAGTAACTCTCTCTCAGTTTTGGTAATGGCTACCTTCCCGACTTTCTTGGACGCTTCCAGCCATCTCTTCTGTTTGGGTGTCAATCTTGTCTCGCTCAAATTAAGTTTCCTCCAACATTTTGTCGTTCATCAATTAATTTAAGCACCACCGACCAGGAATAAAATATTGCGGTCTGCCGTATGTTCGAGCCCCAACAAATTAACAACTTATATTTATAACTGCAATACGTTTAATTGCGCGCAGCGACCAGTTGATTGCCAAAACATGTTGATTTTAGCTATAAAACTTTGTAGCAATGCCTTGGGCAAAAGCCTGTTGAATAAAACACAGAATTATGAAAGTATTCGCATTTTAAGATCTGGTAAGGAAATGGACAACTTGAAATCGTTAAAAATAATCATCACTTTTATGATTGGCTGCCTCATTTTTGGTTGTGGAGGTAGCGAAAAGACTGAAACCAAGCTGCAAGCCACAGATTCACAGACTTCCGTTCCGTCAAAATACACACCGGAGCCAGCGGCCGGTGTAAAGTCTCCTGATCCGTCAAAACAGCTTCATAAGTCAGATCCTGCAGTTGATTTTACACCCGCTTACGGCGACATGCTCATACGGGGAAGCATTGGTGATGCATCGGTCCTGCTGCCGGTGCTTGCGTCGGATTCCGCAAGCGCTGACATTAGCGGCCTGATCTACAATGGTCTTGTAAAATATGACAAAGACCTGAACATAGTTGGGGAGCTTGCGGAACGCTGGGAGATCTCGGAGGACAACCTGAAGATACGCTTTTACCTGAAGAAAGGCGTGTTATGGCAGGATGGGACACCCTTCACCAGCAAAGATGTGGAATACACTTACAAAATATACATTGACCCAAAAACTCCAACAGCTTATGCGACGGACTTCCTGAGGGTGAAGGAATTCCGGGTTCTGGACGAACACACAATAGAAGTTATCTACGACAAGCCTTATGCTCCTGCCTTGGCATCTTGGGGTCAGTCCATACTTCCGAGTCACCTCCTTGAAGGCAAGGAGATCACCGAGAGTTCTCTCAAACGAGACCCTGTTGGCACCGGACCTTACAGATTCAAGGAGTGGAAGACCGGCGAAAAGATTCTTCTGGAAAGTTTCCATGATTATTTCGAGGGAAGACCCTATATCGACAATGTCCTGACGAGGGTCATTCCGGACCAGGCTACTATGTTCCTTGAGTTAAAGGCGAGTCGTCTCGACCAGATGGGGCTGACTCCTTTACAATACGAACGCCAGACCAACAATGCATGGTTCAAGGACCATTTTAATAAATTCAAATACCTTGCCTTCGGTTATTCATATCTGGGCTACAACCTCAAGGATCCGAGATTTCAGGATAAAAAGGTTCGCCAGGCGCTGACGACCGCTATTAACCGTGAAAGCATCGTTCAGGGAGTGCTTCTCGGGCTTGGCGACGTGACAGACACTCCATACAAACCCGACACATTCTGGTATAACCGGAATGTCAGGAAATTCCCGTACGACCCTGATAAAGCCATGCGGATGCTTGAAGAAGCAGGCTGGAAAGACTCAGACGGGGATGGAATCCTGGATAAGGATGGAAAGCCGTTTGAGTTTACGATAATCACCAATCACGGAAATGATATGAGAAAAAACGCGGCGACAATAATCCAGAAGGATCTCAGGAAGGTCGGCATAGAAGTCAAAATCAGGGTTATTGAATGGGCTGCGTTCATCAAGAATTTCATAAACAAACGCAATTTTGAGGCGTGCCTCCTTGGTTGGGGTATTGGAATTGATCCCAGTCAGATAGATATTTGGAATTCGGCCAAAACCGGAGAGAGTGAACTCAATTTCATAAGCTACAACAACCCGGAAGTTGACCGTCTACTGGAACTCGGCGTTTCAACATACGACAAAGACGAGCGCAAAAAATACTATGACGCCTTCCAGGAAATCATTGCCGAGGATCAGCCGTATACGTTTCTTTTTGTTCAGTATTCTCTGCCAATTATCAGCTCACGTATTCACGGTATAAAACCGGCGCCAATAGGTATCAGCTACAACTTTACGCAGTGGTTTGTTCCAAAACAGTTACAGAAGTATACAGTTCAACAGTAAGGCCAAATGATCCTGTACCTACTCAAACGAATTTTACTGATGATCCCTGTTCTGCTGGGCATAACCATCATATCGTTTTCCGTAATGAAGATGGCTCCAGGAGATCCGATCAGCCTGATGACAGACCTAAACCCGAACATGAATGAAGAGGCCATCAAACGCATAAGGGCGCATTATGGACTGGATGAGCCGACACACATGCAGTATCTAAAATGGCTCAAGAACATGCTGGTTCTGGATTTTGGAAGATCGTTCGCTTCCGATAGCAGGCCTGTGCTTGACAAGATACTTGAGAGGATTCCAATAACTCTGCTCATTAATGTGCTGTCGATGTTTTTCATTTTGTCTGCCGCCATCCCTATAGGGGTCATATCCGCCGTGAAACAGGACTCATGGTTCGACAGGGGGGCGTCGCTTTTCGTGTTCATTGGATTTGCGGTACCCACGTTCTGGCTTGCCCTGCTGCTCATGATACTGTTTGGAGTCAAGCTGGAATGGCTTCCGATTTCCGGTTTCAGATCCCTCAATCACGCTTCTTTTTCGCCTTTTCAACAGGCAGTTGACGTGGGAAAGCACCTGATACTTCCCGTCTTCGTCTCCGCTTTTGGGGGCCTGGCTGGAATGAGCCGTTATATGCGGTCCAACATGCTCGAGGTAATAAGGCAGGATTACATCACAACGGCGAGGGCTAAAGGTTTGACGGAGCGGGCTGTTATTTTCAGGCACGCGCTCAGGAACGCCTTGTTGCCGGTGATCACAATCCTTGGATTGTCAGTTCCCGGTCTGATAGGTGGTAGTGTCATCTTTGAGACTATTTTCGCCATTCCCGGGATGGGACAACTATTCTACCAATCCGTCATGATGCGCGACTACCCCACTATAATGGGTATTCTCGTAATTGGAGCGGTCCTCACGCTTCTCGGGAACCTTTTGGCCGATCTTATGTACTCGTGGGCTGATCCACGTATAAGAGTATCGGATTAGTGATTAATGATGAAAAACACGCGAAGCCGGGAAGAATTGACCTATGATTTTCAAGAGTGAATTCCTGACCAGACTGTCCGGGAACAGAATGGCCATGTCTGGGCTGGTCATAGTGCTAATCCTGTTCTGTACTTCCATATTGGCGGGATATCTTGCCCCCTACCCTCCTTCGGATATTGACACCACCAATATACTGGCCCCTCCATCCTGGGATCATCTAATGGGGACAGATATTCTTGGAAGGGATGTGCTCTCGAGAATTATCTATGGCTCTGGCGTATCCTTGAGCGTAGGTTTTGTTGCGGTCGGCATTTCTACCCTGATTGGCGTGGCGCTAGGGGCCATTTCAGGCTACTATTCCGGGCTGGCGGACAGGATCATAATGCGCTTCGTTGATGTAATGCTCTGTTTTCCTTCGTTCTTTCTGATATTGGCAGTAATAGCGTTTGTGGGGCCGAGCATCTGGAACATAATGGTAGTAATTGGCATTACGTCCTGGATGGGTGTTACGAGACTTGTCCGGGCTGAATTCCTCAGCATCCGGGAGAGAGATTTCGTGCAGGCTGCCATTGCTCAGGGAGCCTCGGATTCGCGAATCATATTTCTGCACATCCTGCCTAACGCCATGGCCCCAATACTGGTGGCGGCGACCCTCGGAGTAGCGTCGGCCGTGCTTATAGAATCAGGCTTGTCATTCCTGGGGATTGGAGTTCAGCCTCCTGATCCATCTTGGGGAAACATGCTGACCGAAGGCAAAGACAACATCGAGATAGCCTGGTGGCTTTCACTTTTCCCCGGGCTGGCCATCCTCATAACAGTGATGGGATACAACATGCTGGGGGAAGGGATAAGGGATTCCTTCGATCCGAGGCTCAAACGTTGACACAGTGGATAATGACCCGGGATCTCAATTAATATCCAGGAATAATTTCGCTACATCAAGACAGGGGACGGTATGGCTCTAAAGATAGGATGGTTTACAACCGGCAGGGATGCGGCTGCCAGAAATCTTCTCAAGGCTGTTCGGGATGACATACACGACAACAGCATTGCCGCTCAAATAGAATGGATATTCTGTCACAGGGAAACAGGTGACGCTCCGGCCAATGAAGAATACATACAAAGGGAGATGCTGTTCGACATGGCCGCAGGATACGACATACCGGTGGCCACCCTGTCGCACATAAAATTCAGGCCTGAACTCAGAAAACTTGGAATTCACAATAGTGTCAGCGCCGCTGAGGCATCGGTTGAACTCGATGAGTGGCGAAACCTTTACGGAGAAGAGGTTATAAAAACCATCAGGATACTTCCGAGCGTGGATATCATTGTGATGGCCGGTTACATGCTGATCATAGGTGATCCTGAACTTAACACCCTCAACATGATAAACATACATCCCGCCTTACCTTGGGGTCCAAAAGGAACCTGGCAGGAGGTAATCCACCAACTCATAGGCGAACGCGCCCATGAACAGGGCGCAATGGTGCATCTCGTGACGAAGGAACTGGACCGGGGACCGGTAATCTCCTATTGTCGCTTTCCAGTTCAGGGACCGGACTGGGAAGCTCTATGGAATTCCTGGGATAATGATATCAAGGCTGACTCCCCTCTGGCTGACAGGGAACAACATGAACTGTTCCGTAAAATCAGACATGAAGGTGAGATCCGTGAACTGCCTCTGCTCACAAACGCCATAAGGGAACTAGCCTCAGGACGTATCACAGTGAAGGACAGGAAAATTCTCGTTTCAGGAGCCCAGTCCACTGCTGGAGTAGACCTCACTGAAGCCATCGAGGCCTGCCTGACCCGATAAGACCTCAGCTACAGATAAAAGGCTTTATTGGGCCTGCTAACCAGAGACAGGCCCAAGCCCGCTATCGGACCTCCGTGATCCTTTGCGTCAGCGTCTCTACAAGCAGAAAAATCATGTCCAGTTTTAACCAACGCTCAATGGAACTATCGAACATAACCGAAACTGACGCCGGAAATTCGCTATCCTCCACCCATAAAACATAAGTAACCGGAATTCCAGGGAAAGGAAAAAAGGTCATGGCCTTGTCACCAAACGATTCCTGCTTGGCGGCAAGTTCTTTACCACGCGCCACGAATCCCTCTGGATCTGAACCATATCTTCTTACAACCGGCAAAATGTTCAGACTGTGCGGCCCCTGAAAAAAGGTTACACCTCCAACAAGATCCTTTTCGCTTATTTTCCTGTCATCCAGCGGGCCACCATTCGGAGCGACAAGATACCTTATAATCAGTATCTGAAATTCCTCCGGCAACAACCTCTGAGGATCCGGAGATATCTCCGTTATCCTCTCCTGCGCCGCGTCTACCCTGTAAAATGAGTCCAGAAATGAAACCGAATAGGCGCCATCCGGGAATATCTTTACGCCTTCACGATCTAATATTTCTTCAACCGGCCTCTCCCGCAAGTCCTGCCAATGAAAAGTATTCGGAGCCGCACATCCCATGAAATTACACCTGCTTGTATTTTGACATAAAAATTATGAAACGGTGGATCGTCCAAGGATATTAAAGCTTGGGGTCTGTTCATGCAAAAGTTTTTTTAATACTGGACGCAAGTTTTCCCTATACGAGATGTATCGTTAAGAGGCGCCATTGAGTCGGCGTTCGTTGCCCCCGGCGCCAGGGCCGGCATTTGGTATGGAGGTCAGCCAGCCGCGCCTATCGACTATTCCTTAGTATTTTTGTAAATAACTCTTGACATCAGGTCAATAATTGATAGATTTAGTAGACTTATTAAGGAGTCCGCTTCGTGAAATTTAGAGCTTTCATAGCGATAACAATATGCGTCTCAGTGTTTGGCTCTTACATTGCGCCAGCGTTTGGGACGACCTGTTGTTGCTCATCAACGAAGTCGACATCCAGTTGCTGTTCTATTCCAGTGGTCGAGGTTGAGCAGAACGCAGCTCCATGCTGTCAGAAGAAATCTCCGGCGGCGACAACTCAGAGCGCCACCAGATGCAACATTCCCGGAGAGGCCGGTTGTTCGGGCGCGAGCGCCGCTATTCATTGCGGGTGCGCTCTAAAGACCAAAGCTCCTGTTGTCCTGGATTTACGAGCGGGAGCATCGACCCTTGAGCAGAGCGTGGCTTTTGTGTCAGCTCCCTACGGTGACCTTGTTTACGCTGACAATGCCGACTCTTTCAGTAAACAATACCCCTCCTGTGTTCCAAATCTTCATCCCATTCTAAAATCCTGTTCCCTGCGTATTTGATCACTCCCGTTCCGTCACCTTCGAATATTGCATTGGTTTAATTGCGGGAATCGTCCCGGTTTCAAGCCATAAATTCGGAATACGGCATTCATCATGACGGTGAAGCGCATCAACATAGACAGGACCTGAGTTAGGTCCGGGAGTGTATTTATGTCCACAGATTCAAAAATGAAGAAAATAACTCTCGAAAAACTTGATGATTCATCATCC
>CAZIVV010000207.1:0-16953 GCA_964542775.1 uncultured Desulfomonile sp. | reverse complement strand
AGAGCGCGCCACCTTTTGATGGCGCGCTTTACGGTCAGGCAGTCTTTCTGAGTTCCTGAGGAGTGAACAACTGAATGGCGTGGACGGGGCATGCGTTCTCGCAAATTCCACATCCGACACATGCTTTGGGATCGAACAGACCAGCTACGTATTCGTTATTGAGTTCGCCCATGCCAAGAGCCTGGAAGGGGCAGGAGGCGACGCAGACTTCACATCCGACACAGTCTTCTGTCCAGACATAGGGTTTTGGCCAATCGGATCTTTTAACTTTTTCTGGTTTTTGGCCCTTCGCGTCGCGTATGGCGCCGTATGGGCATGCGCGTCCACAGACTCCGCATTCTATGCACTTGGATCCGTCAATACTGTGAGGCTGTTTTTTTACTCCACTGGAAGCCCTCATGGGACATACCCGCGCACAGGTTTGACAGCCCTTGCATTCTTCCTGGACTATTCGATAAGGCATTTCAATCCTCCAAAAAGATGATTTCTATGGTCGGTTCGTTATGGTATCAGTTAACTGACTCGACGCTTTTCACAGCGGGAACTTTTTCCTTAAGGACTCTCTCAATACCCATCTTGAGAGTCATCTGGCTCATCGGGCAACCGCCACATGCGCCCTTGAGTCTCAGTTTAACAATTCCGTCTTCGGTGATTTCGACTATTTCGGCATCACCACCATCAGCCTGCAACTGAGGCCTTACCAGGTCCAATGCCGCCTGAATCTCATCTTTCATACTATATGCTCCTTTCACTAAACGGGCCCTAAATTTAACAGCTTACTAGCATAACACAACGTGGGGTGAAACGCAGGAAAAAAAGCAGCGTCACCCCCCGGTTGGTAAGGTTTTTCAGAGTATTGAGCGGGCGGATTTCCATTCATCCAGGGCTTGCAGAACGTCTGCAATAGCTAGACTTACCTGATCGCCGACCTCTTTTTGCGTTTCAAGGTTCTTCTTGGCTCCCTGAAGCACGGCCCGGCGACATATTTCTTCAACATCTGCGCAGGATAGGCCCGAGGCCTGTGGAATCAGTTCGTCAAAACTGTCGTCGAACGATACATGGTCGGTGATCAGAAATTTTGTGAACAGTCTTCTAATGTCGATGTCCGAAGGCAGCCGCAGTTTAAGTTCGTTTGTAAAGCGGCCTGTGGCGGTGAGAGCCGGCGGAAGATCAACGGCCTGAATTGCGGTCCCAACGACTACGACCGGTTTGGAATCGAGAGTTGAGTTCATTTCCATGACTAGCTGGTTTACAATTCGGTCAATGTATTTGGCATCCGACCAACCTTTGGATGAAAACGAGTCTATCCCATCTAGTATGAGCACAGTTGGGGCCATTTGTCTGGCCTGTCTGAAAAGCTCGCGTACATTCTTTTCACTTTCACCCATATACTTTGATAGTAGTTCCGGGGTTCGTATTTCAATGACGTTAAAGCCGCTTTCCTTGGCCAGTGACCTTGCAAACAGCGTTTTTCCCACCCCGGAAGGTCCAGAGATCAGCAGACCCTCGGGTCGTGACATGCCGATCCTTTCAAGCGCCTTTGCGTGCTGCAACGGCCATAGGACGGTCTGTTCAATGAAAGTCTTTTCTTTTTCGTACCCAGCAACAAAATTCCACCCGGCCCCCTTCAGGTTGACCTCGAAATTTCTCCCAGATGAGGGTCTCATGTCCTTGAGGGCCTCCTGAAAATCCTCCATCTCAACGGTGAGCGCTTCCAGAAAGTCTTCAGAGAGCTGTTGAGGGGTATTTTCGAGTCCGGGTAATACTCTTCTCATTGCCTCATAGCCGGCCTCCTGGCAGAGCGCCTTTATGTCCGCGCCAACAAAACCATGAGTTTTTTCTGATAGATCATCGAGATTGACATCACCTAAAGGCATATCTTTCGTGTGTATTTCAATTATTTTTCGACGGCCTGCCTGATCTGGCGTCCCTATGAGAACTTCTCTGTCAAATCTGCCGGGCCTTCTGAGAGCAGGGTCCAGGTTATTTGGCAAGTTAGTGGCAGCTATGACCATAACCTGTCCCCGGTCTACCATTCCATCCATCAAAGCCAGCAATTGAGCGGTGACTCTTCTCTCGACTTCACCCTCTGCCGTATCTCTTCTAGGAGCTAGCGCGTCAATTTCATCTATAAAGAGTATGGAGGGAGCATTTTTGCCTGCTTCTTCAAAAGCAGCGCGTAACTTGGCTTCACTCTCCCCGTAGTGCTTGTCCATGATTTCTGTTCCAATGACACTTCTGAACCAGCAACCTGTTTCTCCCGCGACTGCGCGTGCTATCAGAGTTTTGCCAGTTCCGGATGGTCCATGGAGCAGTACTCCTCGAGGAGGGTCTATTCCGAGTCTATAAAAAATCTGCGGATGCTGTAGTGGTAGTTGTACGACCTCTCTGACCTTTCTTATCGCATCGTCCAAACCTCCAACATCGGCAAAGCTGGTGTCATTCCTGGACAAGAATTCATTACCATCCTCATCCACAAGTTGAACTCTCGTGCGAGGTGATATTCTGGAAACGGAACCAGGCTCGGTGGATACTATCCTGAAACTTATCGCCGCACCACGGTTATCCTTGAGGGTGAGGTTTCCGGATCCGGCAATTACTGCTCCACTGATTTTTTCGAGCATTATCCTTAATTGAGGCCTGCTCAGGGCGCATCCGTGAGGAGCCTCCAGGGTCACGAGTTCACTCTCAGGACAGTGTGCTTTTCGCAACTTCACCTGAGTGTACAACTGGAACCTGTTCTCATCCATGGTCATTTTGTCCAGGGACACCATGCGAGTATCTATCCAGGCGTTGGGGTGGCATTTCGCCTGGGCGATGCAACCTCCGGCGTCCAGGATTTCTACCGGATCACCTTCCTCAAGCTTCAGTTTTTCCATGAAATCACTGGATATGTAGACGGTCCTCGTACCTGGATCCTGTTCCATTACCTTCGTAATAACAAAAGTGTAAGTGGGGTGCTCACTTTTGTGACAGTCGCAGTCGTGATGGGAGTGCCAGCTCCCTGGCAAATGATCCTTGCAGTGACAATCCATGGAATGCTCCCTTGCTCCTGAGTATTCGAACTATGAGTCGGTATAGTTTGTTTTTTAAAATGAAAGAGCGCCTGAGGCGCTCCCGTAGTTTCCATCTCTAATGATTCAGCCGCCTCTGTGAAATTACTAATGCGGCCAAATGTTTCACTAACCCACCACAGGCTTTTTGTATGCTTCTGTCTTGAGCCACGTCCTAAGACCCTCAGAAATGCCGCACGCCTTGTTGTTACATGCGAATTCCTTCACAGACTCGTCTATGAGTTCCTGTGGCGCATCAACTTCGCACAGAACCTCATAATCGTGGTGACTCTGCTTCACAAGAAAAAGTTTTGCCGGAGCGGAGACAGCGTCAATCTTGAAATACGCGCTCTCCTCATTGCAGGATTTTGCGTGGTTTAGTCCCCTTGACCAGTTGGTTCCCCATTCTAGATATCTGGTTACGGCCTCAAACGGATGCAGTTCCCAGTCAATCAACCTTGCTATATTCTTGTCAGCTATTATTTCAGTGATGGATGTCACGGTTTTGCCCTCTTTCTTTTTATTTTCCTTGCTAAGTTCAGATGTCAAAAAGCGCCAAAAGTTTCAAAAACAACCCACAGTTTCGCTGTCAGGCTCCTCCAAGAGTCCAGAAAAACCCAAGCGTGGGAAAAATCATCCTTAGCTCCGACGGCGTCAATCCATTTCCGCAACACTATCATCAGGAATCCGAAAGGTCACGCTGTTCATCGATGAAAAGGGCCGAACCATCGGAAATTCTCATTTTGAAATCTGCTTTGAAGCCAATGACTTCCGTTGCTTGACACGCGCCTTTTGAGGGATTGACTCGTCCAGATTTTCCGAAGGTTTGGAGAAGAGGAGGAGTTTGCCGCGTTGGTAAATGAAAAAAAGGTGTTCGTCGATAAATCGCATGTGAAATTAAGTCCCATCAAAACATGTTTACGGGCTGGAGGGGTGATGCGCCAAAGTCAGGCGGTCATAGCCGTGGCCATTGAATACCTTAAGTTTATTAGAATTATCATGGTTGAAATACAACCAGGACGGTCACCAAGAGTGGTCGTTTATCACTCACGTGATTCATAGGAAACTTACAAGCGCTTTAACAGAAGGACTTTAATGCCCTTGGAGTTTTGGCCCGATTTATGCTTGTAAATTGGCGCTACTCAATTTTTGAGGTCGCATAAACATTGTAGCGGGAGAGAAAAACATGAACAGTGACACATCGGTTGCTAAAATTGCTTCTGCCTTTGGAACCCTAATGATTCTGGCCTGGTTTGCGTTTCTGGGACCCATGGGGGCTGCATTACTGTTAGGTGTTGCTTATTCGATGTTGTGCGACAACAGTAACCTGACAACTTTCCTGATTGGGTTGGTGTCACTTCCCGTAAGCCTGACTGTCTTGTGGGGAACCATTTCGGGGCTGAGTCTGAGTGAAATCCGGGAGAGACAATCTTCGATTTATGGAGCGAGGAAGGTCAAAATGAAGGTGTAGGTATTGTCTCCCGCTGCGCCATTTCCTATGGTGGGTTCTTCTGGAAATTTACTGAAGCTTCCTTGTTTTCTCAAAGGCCCCCCAAGGCAGTAGTCTTTCGAGGGGGGGCGCTTATTATCCCGCAAATCCGGATTAGCATAAGAACCCTACATTACAGGGGGGCAGCCCATTCCCGTCTTCCTTCTTATGCTCATTTCCACCCTAAAACTATTGGACAATTAGATCCTTATTCTGTAGAAAGATTGGACTGAGTCTAAATCAAGCCTGCGTGACTGTTTGAACTTAGGTTAATTGCCAGACGAAGCCTACGAGAAATTGTATAAAACCCTTCCTGAGTCATGCCTGGTCAAAGGTTGCTTTTTAAGATGTGTCAGAACCGAGGAATTGCTGAATGCCCGACTTAGACAAATCCACAGATCAACTCATATTGGAAATTAACCGGTTACGCGAGAAGGTCGAAAAGCTGGAGGAGGAAGCGCTTCTATCACACAGGGCCAACTCGGACAACTCCAGCCTGTTACTTTTGGACGTGCTGAAGGGCACGAGTGAATCTATTCTGATAGTTGTCAACGGGATAATCAGGTTTGCCAATACGGCCTTCTCACTGCTCACAGGTTATTCCTTTGATGAAATGCAGACCATCCAGGATATCTGGTTGCTGGTTTATCCTGATGACAGGCCAGGGATGGAATCCTTTTTAGATGATCGATTCCTGAATTCAGGCCCAGCCAAGAGGTTCGAGTTCCGGCTGTTTTGCAAGGACAGCTCTCTGAAATGGGTTGAAATGAATTCGTCCCTGATCTCATGGGAAGGCAATAAAGGTCTTCTGTGTTTCCTGACCGATGTTACCTTACGCAAGAATATGGAGAGGGATTTAAAACAGAAAACCAGAGAGTTAACAGAAAGAGTAAAAGAAGTAAGCTGTCTTTATCATATTTCAAGTCTCGTTCAGACTCCTGACCTGCCTCTCAAACAGGTTCTCAAGCTGATGGTAGAACTGATTCCACCGGCGTGGCAGTACCCTGAAATAACCTGCGCCAGAATTACGTATGAGGGAGATGAGTTCAAAACGGCCAACTATGCCGAGTGTGTGGCGCTTCAGTCAGAACCTGTGCTCATTGATGGTAAAACCTTAGGTTTAGTGGAAGTTTGTTATCTTGAAGCCCGACCGGATTGCGATTCAGGACCCTTCCTGAAGGAAGAGCAGCATCTCATCAAGCTAATAAGCGAGATCGTGTCTGACTTCATTCTTAGGAAGCGATCAGAGGAAGCCCTGAAAATTCTCGGTAGAGCCTCCGACACGTCAATAAACGGAATGCGGTTAGTGGCGCCGGATGGTAGCGTTTTCTATTCAAACGAGGCGTCGCGGCAAATGTGGGGCTACGAATCTATTGATGAAATGATCGGATTGCAAGTTTATGAATTGTGGAAAGACAGGGACGAGCTCGATGAGGCATTAAAACAGCTTCATGAAACAGGGCATTTCTCGGGTAAACTCACAGCTCTGAAAAAAGACGGAACAACTTTTGACGCGCTGGTTTCTATAAACAAAGTCGTTGATAACGCTGGCAATCTTCTTGGCCTTGTCGCTTCACACACCGACATAACCGCGCAGAAACAGGCAGAAGAGACTATCCGTGACAGACAGACCAGATTTGAAGCAATAACCAGTTCTGTGTTTGATGCGATAATTCTGATTGATGATTGCGGATTGATAACTTTCTGGAACAAGGCTGCGGAAAAGATTTTCGGATACGATTGTTCAGAAGCTCTGGGCAAGAATCTCCATAAATTGTTGGCTCCTCCTGAATACCATCAGGCACACCTGAAAGCCTTCAGTGAATTCGCCAGAACGGGCAACGGCGAGGCAGTAGGCAAGATCACCGAACTGACTGCTGTCAGGAAAGGCGGGGAAAGATTTCCGATAGAGCTATCTCTGTCAGGTTTTCAGATGAATGGGCGCTGGAACGCCTCTGGGATAGTTCGTGATGTGAGTGAGCGCAGGAAAGGTGAAGAAGATCTGAAGCGGAGTGAACAACGTTTCAGACAGGTGGCTGACAGCGCGGATGAATGGATATGGGAAGTGGACCAGTTCGGCATGTACACATATTCAAGCGCTGCTGTTGAGAAAATACTGGGTTATTCGACAGATGATTTAGTGGGGAAAAAATTCTTTTATGACCTCTTCTTGCCTGAAGAGGCTGAGACGCTAAAAGAGATGGCTTTCAGAGAGTTTGCTCAGTGTCGGTCTTTCCGAGGATTTATAAACAGGAATATTCGTAAAAACGGTGAAATAGCTGTTATTGAAAGCAGTGGGGTAGCGATCCTAGATCCTGATGGCAAGATGGTAGGATACCGAGGCGTAGACAAAGACATTACGGAGCGGTTCCGGGCTGAAGAAGATTACAGGCGTCTGTTCACGGCCATCGAATATACAGCTGGAAGTGTCGTGGTCACGAACGCGCAGGGCACTATAGAGTATGTCAATCCTGCATTTGAGAAAATAACTGGTTACGAGTCGGAAGAAATCATAGGCAAGAATCCCAGGATACTGAAAAGTGGAAAACACGATCCGGCTTTTTACAGGAATCTGTGGGACACCATAAGTCGTGGTGATGTATGGTCAGGAGTCCTCATCAACAGGAAAAAGGACGGCTCACTTATTCATGAAGAAGGAACAATATCTCCGGTAAAGGATTCAGAAGGCAACATAATCAATTATGTGAAGGTGACACGCGATGTGACACGGGAAGTTGATCTTCAAAAACAGCTGATCCAGTCACAGAAGATGGAAGCAATAGGAACGCTAGCTGGTGGCATAGCCCACGATTTCAATAATATTCTCTTCGCTATTACAGGGAACACAGAGCTTGCGATACAGGCTTTGCCGGAAGATAGCCGATTAAGGTCTAACCTTGAAAGAGTCCTGAACGCTGCAAACAGGGCTACTGATATGGTGAGGCAGATACTCGCCTTCAGTCGTCAGGACAAACCCCAAAGACAGCCTTTGGACATCACCCCCATTATCAAGGAGGGTATCAAATTTTTGAGGGCCTCTATCCCGGCCAACATCGAAATAAACCAGAGCATCCAGTCCAATCTCCCCAAAATTGATGGCGACCCGACACAAATCCATCAGGTGCTGATAAACATCTGCATAAACGCATCCCACGCAATGAAGGGTAAAAATGGACTTTTGACTATCAGTTTGCGCTCAATACAACTCGATCATGATCTTGCAGTGAAAATGCCGTCTGTTGCCCCTGGCGACTATGTTAACCTTACTATCAGTGATACAGGACACGGCATGTCTCAGGAAATAATTGACCATATTTTTGAACCCTATTTCACCACTAAAGGCAAAGGAGAAGGCACAGGATTTGGTCTGTCTATTGTTCATAGCATAATTCAGAACCATGGTGGCTTTGTTACTGTCCAGAGTGAAAAAGGTAAGGGGGCCACGTTCAGTGTCTATCTGCCTGCCATTGAGCAAGCGCCTCAAACAGATGCTGAGTCTCAAAAAACTGTTGCCATAACCGGTGGCACTGAAAGCATTCTTGTTGTTGATGATGAAGCGATACTTGTAGATGTGGCCAAGTCCATATTTGAGAGTCTGGGCTATAAAGCCGTGGGAGTTACCGATCCGTTGGTTGCGCTCGAAATGGTCATGAAGAATCCAAATGAATTTGATCTCTTGTTCACAGACTTGTCCATGCCAAAGATGCCAGGTGATGAGCTTGCAGAAAAAATCAGGGCAATCCGAAAAGATATTCCGGTCATAATCTGTACGGGGCTCAGCC
Source organism: uncultured Desulfomonile sp. (assembly GCA_964542775.1). Classification (GTDB taxonomy): domain Bacteria; phylum Desulfobacterota; class Desulfomonilia; order Desulfomonilales; family Desulfomonilaceae; genus CAITZA01. The sequence goes on along the minus strand of CAZIVV010000207.1, from coordinate 8,629 downwards.
AGTCACTCACTCCACAAAAACTGCAGGAAGTAGGCATCAGAGCTGTCATTGAAAAACCGCTACTGAAGAAGGACATGGCAAAAATAGTCAGGACAGTTCTCGATTCCGGAAACTGAAACTTTTAACGCACAATTCCCTTTTGGGCTCTCTGAATCCCTAATAAACAACTATCAGATAATGTAAGATAATAGCGGGATGTTTCGCTGGGGTCTGACTTTTTGTCCTGAACAAAAACGACAGGACAGCGCTGCAGGAATTTTTTTCTTGTAATGAGACCATTTGGTCTCTATAATGGAAGCATGACCGTTACTCAGAGGCAAAAACAGATACTCGATTTCATCAGGATCTTCCAGAAACGTGAGGGTTACTCACCAACTCTGCGGGAGATATGTCATGGATTAGGGCTTGTTTCTCATGGCAGTCTCATCAGGCATATACGTTTGCTGGAATCTCAGGGTCTTATCAAGGGTCTTCCTGGTAAGAAGAGGGTCTGGAAACTAACTGATACAGAGTCAACTGACGCGCCTTCCATCCCTGTTCTGGGCCGTATTGCCGCAGGAGCGCCTATTTTGGCTCAGGAAGATGCGGAAGAACACTTGCCCATAAGCCCATCATTTTTTGGCTCATCTGAAGCTTTTGGGCTCAGAGTCAGGGGTGATTCCATGATTGACGCCCATATTCAGGATGGTGATATTGCAATCATTAGACCTCAGCGTGAATCCGAAAACGGTTCAATAGTGGCGGTCATGGTTGAAGGGATTGAACCAGAAGCCACACTGAAGATAATAAAGTTCAGCAATGATGAGATTGAATTACGCCCAGCCAACAGGCTTTACGATTCACTGTTTTTCAGGGGAGCTGAGTGTTCATGCATAAAGGTTTTGGGAAAGCTGGTGGGCATCGTTCGGGCTAAACCTTAATAACCCTTTCATTGTCGATCCGGACAGATTCAGTCGATTAAACAATCTCAATATTAACAATAAGATCATGTTGTCATGAATATGGATAGTTTTGTTCATCTCGAAGTCATGAGTGGTTTTTCATTTCTTTGGGGCACATTCACCCCTGAAGATCTTGTAGAGAGAGTTGCGTTGATGGGACAAAAGGCGGTGGCTCTTACTGACTACAGCCTTCATGGGGTTGTGAGGTTCTACAAGGCGGCGCTTAAAAAAGGTATCCAGCCGATAATAGGGTCCAAACTTAGGGTTTGGGATGGATCATATGTTGTTTTTTTGGCGAGGGATTTTAAATCTTACGGGAATCTTTGCAGGCTGGTTTCTTTTGTTTCCGTATCCGGCTCTGTTACAAGACAGAATGTGAGTCATTATTCCAAAGGTCTATTGACTATAGCGGGCGTACGGGATTCGAGGATTCGCAGGGCCTTGAGGGCAGGGAGGCTGAATCAGGCCGAGGTTTGTTTTAACGAGCTAAGATCGGTTCTGAATGATCCCGGGATGATTTTTCTGGCTTTGCAAAATAATGGTGAGGAAAGTCAGACGCTTCAGAATTCCATAGACCTGGCCAACTCCCTGGATGTTAATACTGTAGCCACAAATGAAGTCACTTTCCTGACATCCAAAGATTACATTTTACATCGAGTACTAGTCGATATTCAGCGTAAACATCATCACAGGGGTGTCGTTCCTTTACCTGATGACACATTCTTTTTAACTTCCGCTCAAGAGATGAAGAGTCGAATCAATCATACTCAGGCTATTGAAAACACTGAATATATAGCGTCACTTTGCAAGGGTTTTTCCATGCCGGTAGGTAAACTGCATCCTCCCTGTATCCAGGATCCCGACAAGGCCTCGATAGATCTTGGCAGGCAGTGTTTCCGCGAGCTTGCGGTCAGATACCCGATTATTGGTGTTGATTACCTCAGGCGTCTTGACAGGGAGCTTGAGGCTGTAAACAGAATGGCTATTGCCGATTTTTTCCTGCTGGTAAGGAAGATAGTAGACTTTGCCAGGCAGGGAAACATCCGACATAGCGTTCGTGGTTCAGCTGCAGGGAGTCTGATAGTTTATCTGCTCCTTGGTGGGGTTGATCCTGTCGCCAACGATCTTCTTTTTGAACGCTTCATAAATGACGGTCGCAGTGACATGCCCGACATTGACATAGACTTTGATTCTGAGCGCAGGGATGAGGTCATAAATTATATTCTGGGATTATTTCCACGTCAGACTGCGATGGTTTGCACAATACAGAAATTAAAATGTCGTAGCGCTGTGCGTATGGTGGCCAGGGCCATGGGATATCCATTACATGAAATAAACCGTCTGGCCTCCTGTCTGCCATGGTCACTCAGCGGGCGCAACCTCAAGCTTGCCCTGGAGGAGTTGCCAGAATTAAGGGGGGCCCCAATCCAGAAAGAGACGCAACTCATAGATCTGGCGTCGAGGCTGACAGGTATACCTTTCCAGAGTTCCCTGCATTTGGGAGGCATAATAATAGCGCCTGATGACATTAACGCGTGGACAGCGGTTGGTTCTGCCCCTAAAGGCGTTCCTGTGAGCCAACTTGATAAAGACGATGTTGAAGCTTTGGGTTTGCTCAAGCTGGATATCCTGGGGTTACGGATGCATACTGCAATCAGGAAGTCACTGGAAATACTGGAGGAAAGAAAGATCAGCCTTGATTTTAACCGTATTCCTCTGGATGACAGGAGGACTTACACACTTTTACGCAGCACACACAGTGTAGGGGTTTTCCAGCTTGAATCGCCCGGACAACGTGGATTGCTAGGCTGTTTGCAGCCAACGGAGTTCAAGGATCTGATAGCTGAGGTTTCACTTTTCAGACCAGGACCAGTAGAAGGCGATATGGTCACCGTTTATATAAAAAGGCGTAATGGTGAACAGAACATACATTTCTGGCATGAAAGCATTACTGAAGCTCTGGAAGAGACTTACGGCGTCATACTTTTCCAGGAGCAGGTCCTGCGGATAGCGCATCTTTTTGCCGGGTTGCCTTATGCCGAAGCAGACGCGTTCAGAAGGGCCATGACCAAGGACCGAAAGTCCAGGAAAATGCAACTTCTAAAAAAGAGTTTCATTGATGGCGCGTTAGCTCAGGGGCACAGTCTTGCCTTGTCAGAGGAGGTCTTCAACCATGTTTCCGCTTTTGCGTCTTTTGGTTTCTGTAAGGCTCACGCTGCGTCATTCGCTCATATTACATATCAGAGCGCTTATCTGAAGGCTCATTATCCACAGGCTTTCTATCTGGGAATCCTAAACGCTGGACAGGTTGGTTCATACCCTCATTCGGTAGTGGTTAATGAAGCCAGAAGGAGGGGCATAAAAATATACCAGCCACATGTCAATTTCAGTGGTTTTGAATATAAGGCCGAGGGTTTTGGAATAAGGATTCCACTGGAAGAAATAAACGGGGTTGGCCCAGCGACGGCTCGACGGATCATTGCTAATCGCGAAAGATTTGGACTTTTCAGGAATCGTGAGGAATTCCTGAGTCGAGTCGCTGTTCCTAAACGCATAGAAAATATTCTGTCTGTGGCAGGGGCATTCGAGGGTATGGAAGACTTTGAGTGGGAAATGATACAGGAGGCTTATAATGCCTGACAATATTAGATATTCCAGTAGAATAGACAGAGCGCGGCTTTACAATGAATCCATTTCGATGAAAGTTTTCTGTCACGCCCATCCGTTATCCGCGCTCAGACCATCGTTACATAAAGAAAACATAATCAAGGCGACTGACCTTAGACGCGTGCCAACAGAATCCATTGTAAAGGTTATCGGACTGCTCGTAATAGTGCATACTCCTCCAACCAAATCCGGCACAAGGGTCATGTTCCTGACGCTGGAGGATGAGACCGGTCTCATGGACATAGTGGTCTTCCCTAAAGCTCAAAAAGGGTTTGCACGCACAATACTTACCAGTCAGGTGCTCGCTGTGCAGGGTAAACTGCAAAAAAAGGGTGTAAATGGAAAGTCGATATCAATAGTAATGGAGAAGGCCCTGAATAAATGGAGCGGCAGCCTGAGAAATTTTCTTAAAACAGAAGCCACCAGCGAACTAATGTAAGCCGACACTCCTGATTTCTGCGCTACAGTCTTTTAGACGCACGCCGGCAGAATGACATGATAAGAAGCTGGCTAAATACAGCAAGACCGGAATCAAAAGGCAACAAGCATGTGTCAGGAAACGGTGCGAGTCTGTTTTTGGCCAATGACATGAAGATTCAACATTTAACCATGAACTAAAATCCCGCAAGATTGAACTCTAACACACAAGCCTGACACAAGATCCGCAAATAATGTCAGTTTTTTATCTCCCCCTGAAATTCGCTGGACGTCGTTCTATGAAGGACATGACGCCTTCCGCCGCATCTTCGGTTTTCATGATTTTGAGTAGTTCGGATGTGATATTTCGTGCGCCGGTCTTGAAACCTTCATTGGCAGCGGCCCTGGCTAGGGCAATAGTGGCCCTGACAGCCAGAGGCGCCTGCGCCGCTATCTGGTTTGCGATCTCGAGGGCCTTGTCAAGCTGTTTGCCTGGCTCAGTGATTTCCTGAACGATACCAAATCTATAGGCATCCTGAACGGTGAATTCATCTCCAGTCAGAAGATACCTCATGGCGTTTCCCCATCCAGCCACTCTTGGCAGACGTATAGTTGCGCCACCAAAGGCAAATATTCCGCGTTTTACTTCCAGACTGGCAAAACGGGTATTATCAGCAGCCACCACGATATCAGCGGCAAGCGAAAGTTCTGTCCCGAGTGTCCAGCATCGGCCCTGAACGGCCATCACGAGGGGCTTTGAAATCATTCCCCCATGAACACCCCAAGGGTCTATGCCCGCTTCACTAAAATGGGTCTCACCCGCTGCGACATGTGGGGCCACATCCGCCAGGTCAAGACCGGATGTGAAGTGGGCGCCTGCAGCGTATACAACGGCGCAACGCAAATCATCATTTGCCTCATATTCTCCAAAGGCCCTGGATAGGTCACGCAGCATATCCCAAGTGAAAGAGTTCATTTTAGCGCTTCTGTGGACACCCATCAGGAAAACGTGGTCTCTGATTTCTCGGGTGATCGTTCCCTCCGGTATATTGCTCATTGTTAATCCTCCTGATCAGCTCAAATTTCAAATCGAGCGCATCAATGCATACAAAAGGTCCGTGACTAAATGGCGCCCAGGGGTGATGCCATCGGCGGAGACCCGTCTTTTCGCAGTCGCCTGTTTTAATGCTTTCTCAAGTATCTGAGAACACAGCCCAGAACATTGAATTCCAGTGTGTTTCTGGCAAAAACAGCAGTGAATGTGAATACCACAGTAATTGATTGGGTGAAACAGTTTTTGCAGAACGCGCAAATAAGGAAAAATTCCGGGCCTAATAGAAAAACAGGAATGATTCTTAAAACGGCTAACTACGAACGAGTTACTTGTGATATAATTCCCCCATGCCAAGAAGTGTCATAAAAACATTGCTCCACATCACGCAGTCAAAGCGCCTTGCTGACTACCTCAGGCGCAAACCCTACCCTCATTACTACGATAGCCTGAATCATACCAGCTGGTTATTAAACAGTTTTTTTGTAAGCGCATTATCAATGGCCTATGTAAAACACAGTGAAAAATCTGACAATTGAGGTTCATGGACTAAACAGCGCGTCGGACAATCAACGAATAGACTTTTATTTTCCAAGGCGTGTCCGGTTTTAAGTTCGTCCGGCATGCGCCTTCCTGTTGTTGCAGGATCAACGCGATCGAACAGAACGATTTTTATTTTAACACATTGAATAATCCAGGGCCGAATACCGGGGGATCCGATGGCAGTGTTAAAATGCCCCAAATGTGGTGTGGCGCGGCCGGTGTCAGCCACCAGATGCAGTAACTGTCGCACTCCTTTTACCAGGAAAGAGGCTCAGGGAGACAAACTCAAGGAAATGGCGCCCCTTGTTCTGCTTGTTGCTTCCGTGTGCGCTCTGATCACCATAATAGTCTATTATTCTACATTGTTTCCGGAGTCCGTTCCCGTGTCCGGGGTCACGATAGCGGGAGAGCATGAAAGGGTTGCGGAAACTGTTCTCCGATCAAGGGACGAAACCGGACATGGGAACAAATCGGAAATAGAACCTGAGGTCATCCAGGCTCCAGTCACAGCGCCGACTTTAAGCACGACTGAAAACAGGCCTGATCTACCGGTTGACGAGGCTCTCTGTGAGGCAGTCAAGACCAAAAAGATCGCAGAGGTTCAAAGTCTTCTGAAGAAAGGCGCGACCCCGGATGCAACCGATCGAAACGGGGTGTGGACTCCACTCATGCTTGCGCTGGAGTCTAACGAAAGCAGTATGGTTAAACTCTTGCTTGACAGTGGAGCTGACCCGAACCGGACAGCTCCAAACTCGCCCGACCTTCCACTAATGTACGCCTCCAACATTCCCATGATAGAAATGTTGATTGAAAAGGGCGCTGACATGCATCTTCGAAACAGCCTTTCGGGTCTGTCTGTCCTGACTGCGGCAATTTACAATCAATCTCCTGAGTTACTGGAGTATTATCTGAACAGGGGTGTGGACATAAACATGCGTGACAGGAAAGGGACCACGCCCTTGATGCTGGCGGCGCGATTATGCCGCCTGAACCTCGTGGGCATTCTGGTGAAGCGAGGGGCAGACATGGACTGCAAAGACAGGAATGGCATGACGGCGCTGTCACAGGCGCTTACAAATGCTGATAGGGAATCCAGGACGAACGAGTGCTCTCAGGTTTACCGGTTTTTGCTGGATCAAGGCGCCGGACAGTGAACGAGATAGCGCCGGGTTTGGGTTCATGACCTCCGTGGACCGGCAATTTCACTTTTCTATTTTTTTTTCACTATGGTTTCAGCGTATTCGGGATACAGCTTCGTCATGCAGTCCGGACAGATTCCATGCGTAAAATCAGCTTCCGTTCGGTCTCGTACGTAGACTTCCATCTGAACCCAGTTGTCACTGTCATCACGTATCTTCTTGCAATTGGCGCAAATTGGCAAGATGCCCCTCAATGTTTTTACTTCCTCCAGAGCAGTCACCAGTTGGCGGACGTTAGATTCAAGACTGGACTGAGCCAACATCAGGTCTTTCTCAAAGCGCTCAGTGTTCAACAGTATAAAGGACAGAGAAATAATGATCTGAAGAACCATAACTGTGATGAAAAAGGCCGACTCAATCGGTGAATCCACCAGAATCCTGTAGCTGTCAGATGTCAGGGCCGTCACGCTACGAGTAATCAAGACAACGCTTGCGCAAAACATCTCCACGCTAATGATCAGGTAGAAAATGGATTTAGTTTTTGGATATTCCCGGTAAACTAGCCACGCAGTGTACATGTGCAGCATAGAAAAAGAGAAAGATATCATGAAACTGCGCAAAGGCCCGGAATCAAAAAAATAAAGCGTAAAAAGTGAGAGAATTCCAACTACTACAGGGATGACATACATGCCACGCCACATAGGGGGAAGAGAAAGAAATCGTCTCATACCGTCCAGGTAAAGCACTCCAGCAAGCGGGACCAGCAAATTTACGACAAAGATTGAAATGCCAGTGTGGACTATTCCTCTAAAGGCCATCATGAAATAACTGACCGCAAGCGCAAATCCACCTACTGTCCAATGACCGAATCCCGGAAACGTTTTGTGCGCCCTGTAGAAGAATGCCATGGTCATTGCAAGAAACAGGTTCAGAATTGTAGAGGTCAAGAGCAGATATTTCATGAATTAGCCTCTGGAAAAAGCCTCAAAAAAATGGTCAGTTTCCCGGACGTCAGACCGTCAAGCCATTAAGGGGGTGAGAATTTGGTTTCTTGGCATTCGAATCTCAGGATACCGCGTAATATAAGGATCCTGGATGCTCACAACGAACACGATTTCTCAAGCAAATAAGGCGCATAGGAATACTACTCTTTGCAACGAATTTCAACAATAACAAAAACATGGGAGGACAGGCAGTTTCACGGGGGCACTCACAGAACTTTTCTGAAAGAAAGAAAAGCGCAAGTGGTTTACCTGGTCGGGTTGAATTGTGATTCGACAAAAAACCTCTAAACAGAGGTGTTGAAGGTCACAGGGTCCTCCAACTATGAAGGATTCGGAGAGCCTCCGCTAGCAATGCAGCCTTAATGCAGGGTTTACGGACCAGGCTTTTGACGTGGGGGCTACTTTCTACTCAGTTCGTCCTCTCAGAATGTTTGAATGAAGGGAAATAAACCTTGATTTCAGTTCCTGTATTTAACTCACTTTCACAGGTTATGAAGCCTCCTGACTGTTGAACAATTCCCCTGACCACAGAGAGGCCAAGCCCCGTTCCTTTTATGTTACCTCTGGGTTTTGTACTGAAAAACGGGTCAAAAATTTGAGCCAGGGTTTCTTTGTTCATTCCACAGCCATTGTCAAGCACGGTAAAAACTACATGGTCACCGGGCTCGCTGTGAATTAATGATCTGCAGGACTCAACGTCCAATGTAACTTTCTGAGTGGATATTTTTACCCGGCCACCGTTTGGCATGGCTTCCAGAGCGTTACTGACCACGCCGATTACTACTTGACCTATCTGGTTGATGTCGGCCTTGATTGTGGTGGGCTCTTCAAGGAGATCGAGATCAACCCTCACGTTGTCCGGAAAAG
>CAZIVV010000206.1:0-109242 GCA_964542775.1 uncultured Desulfomonile sp. | reverse complement strand
GAAATATCGAGATTAACCAAGGGCCCCAGCCTGACCAGGGCCCTTGGTTGCTTTTTTTACTCATATTATTACAAACAGATACGTGTTTTTACTCGCCCAGAATCATTTCATTTCGGCTTATTATCCAATTTTTAACTTGATTTTTTTAGACTAACCAATTAATAGTCATCTCTCATAATAAACACCTTATTACCATCAATAATATTAAGGAGATATAACATGACAATAAAGCAAATAAGAATGATGGCCAAGGACGTTGGGGTGAAAAACATTACCAGGTATCCCAAGGAAAAATTAATCAAGACCATTCAGGAAACGGAAGGCAACAGCCCGTGCTTCCGAGCGATAAATGGTTGCGGAGAATTCGGTTGTGCCTGGCGTTCCGATTGCCAGAGCTGAAACAATCGCAGATACAACTATCTTTCCGTCTTTTTTCCTTCTCATTTTTCAGGTTGCGTCGCCACGGAGAGCGATGCGACCTGAATCCTGCCATTCCACTCCAAAGCGACGTCCTTTACAGGGCACGACCTCTTTTTTAACTCTGTGTTGAGCTAGTCGTTGAGATCAGCCGGCTAAATCGGTTAGTATGAAAGATTAGCGTGCAGTCCCACTCATCCGGTTTGAGGGGCCAACGCCACCCCGCAACCTGTGAGTTTTGGTGCGGGAGTACTGATTTTCCAAAAAGGAGTAAAGATGCCCAAGACGACCATTCAAACACTCAGAGACAAGAAGAGCCGAGGAGAGAAAATGACATTTCTCACAGGCTACGACTATCCGTTTGCAATGCTCGAACAGAAGGCCGGCATCGACGTTATTCTGGTCGGAGATTCCATGGGTATGGTGGTTCTTGGATACGATTCAACGCTTCCGGTAACCATGGACCTGATGATTCCGCATGTCAAGGCGGTTCGCTTGGGCGCTCCCGACGCTTACCTTGTGGCGGACATGCCGTACATGAGCTATCAGGTGTCCATTCCTGAGGCCATCAGAAACGGCGGGAGATTTATGGCAGAATGCGGTTGTGACGCGGTAAAACTGGAAGGCGGCAGGGAACAGGCTGCCACGGTAAAAGCGATGACAGACGCAACCATTCCGGTAATGGCGCATATAGGCCTCACTCCCCAGGCGGCGGCGCAACTTGGGGGATTCAAGGCTCAGGGGCGTGACCTCAAGACAGCCCAGAAAATAATTGAAGACGCTATGATCCTCGAAGAGGCCGGCGCGTGTTCGGTACTCATGGAGGGTATACCCGCAGAAATTGCTGAAATAATAACCAGGAGATCATCCGTTCCGACATTTGGAATTGGCGCCGGGCCTCATTGTGATGGTCAGGTCCTGGTAATCCACGACATGATCGGGATGTTTGACAGATATACTCCCAAGTTTGTTAAAAAATATGCTGAAATCGGTAAGCTGGTCGTTGAGGCGCTTGAAGAGTATAAAAATGACGTACAAAAAGGAATATTCCCTGCCAGGGAGCATTGTTACGCCATGCCAACAGAGGTGGCTGATGAACTCCGGAAACTTTACAGCTAGCAGTTTGGGAGCCTGACAGGAAAGGGCGATTAGCACGGCTGCGGAAGCGCACCTTTTTAAAAGGGCGCTATCTTTGCACTGAAAGGTCATTAAATGAAAATTGGTATTTTAGGATCCGGAGCGTTAGGATCTGTTATAGGCGGTCTACTGATAGAAGCCGGTTACGAAACCATAATGCTGGAACGGGACGAGTCCGAAGTCAGGCGGGTCAGTCAAGCTGGTTACTGGCTTGAAGGGGTTTCTGGAGAGCGTTATATAAAGCCCCGGATGATGGGCATAGAATCAGGCATCCCTTCTGTTGATCTTGCTATTGTTGTGGTCAAATCTTATGACACATTTAAGGCTACCGAGGCGCTGAGCCGGCTGCTGGCCGATGGTGGCGTCGCCTTAACGCTGCAGAACGGAATAGGAAATTTTGAGATCCTGGAAAAGGCGTTCCCTGGAAGGGTTTTACTAGGCACAACAACCATGGGAGCCATGACCATAGGACCATCCAGGTTCAGACATACAGGATTCGGGGCTACCACTTTCGGTGAACCGGATGGGGTCACACGAGACCGCACACGCGCCGTTCATGAGGTTCTTGAACGGATGAACGGTGGCCCGGTCACTCTCGTGGACAACGCCGTAGGTTGCGTGTGGTCCAAACTCATCGTCAATGCCGCCATAAACGCTCCTGCTACTCTTCTGAGACTCAGGAACGGGGATTTGCCGTCTACGGATGAAGGAAGGGAATTGATCCACTGTATTGTGGCCGAATGCCTGAGCGTAGTTAAATCCCGGAACATCAGACTGATATTCGAGGACCCTGAGGCACATGTGATTGATGTTTGCAAAGGAACAGCCCAGAACATTAATTCCATGTTTCAGGACATCCTTGCAAATCGAAAAACTGAAATTGATTTCATCAATGGGGCTATCTTCCGTGAGGCGCAGGCGTCAGGTTTGCAGGCGCCAGTAAACAGGACGATGTCACTGATGATCGGTATGCTGGAGAAAACAAGAGACAAGACTGTCTAAGACTTGGCGCCTGCTAGCAAATGAAAAAGCCCAGCTTTGATAGCTGGGCTTTTTTCTATGACCAAGGTCAGGTTAGGCTAAAACAAGGAACTGATGAAGGCAAAAGGCATTCCAATGATTTCAGCCGCTGTTGACAACAGGTCATCACCCGAGTTTTCCTGATAACTGTCATACGCGTATTGGGGCTGTGACGGCGCTACAGGGGCCGGAGCGGCTGCTGGCGCCAATTTTATCGTGATGCCGTCCCTGACAATCCGATCCGCCGGGACTGAGGCGTTAAAAGCCGGCCTCGGAGCAGAATTGGCGTAAGGCATGTTAGCGCTTCTCATGTCCTGTGAAACAGGAGCGTTCATCGGTCTTGAAATGATTATCGGGGCCTGGGTATTCGCCGTTGGTCGAGGATTATACGCGCCTGCCGGAAATCTCCACGGATCCTGATTGGTTGTTGTCCTAACCTTCTGAATCGGCTTACCATTCTTGGCGACCTGCTGTGTGGCTCCTGCAGGATGAACCTTCCTCACCACCGGAGCGGCCTTCTCTTTCTTTACAGCCTTGGCTTCAGTTACAGCCTGTCTCTCCTGAGGCGCCTTTTTCTCAACAACCGGCCGTGCATCTAAACGTTCTTCAGTTTTAGCTGGTGGAGGTGTAAGCACCAGATCTTTTTCGAGGTCACTCTCGAGATCGAAAGAATCCTGTTTAGCCTCGGCGAACAATCCTTTTCCGGAATCGAGAGAGGATTCCATCCTGGGCGGTGGCGCCATGGCCCCTGCAGATCTTTCCTTATAGGCTATCGCCGGTCTGGCGTTCCCATTTCTCTCTGACGCCGCAGCTACCTTCTGGGCGCGTGGCATGTCCATGTCTGATGATGTTCTTAACCCAGGTTTGTACTCGGCTTTTGTTAGCGCTCCCGATTTTATGTAGAGCGGAGTGGGCGCCGTAATCGTACTGGCGTCGGCCAACGCCTCAAAATTTCCGGCGCAAACCCATGACGCCGTCAGCGCGATTATGGCCGCCGCAACTGTCGCTATTTTTCCCATAACATGATCTCCTTTCGCACTAGTTCCCCCATTGATGAGCGATTCTTGATTCTTGGGATTGTGACGGGTGGGTTTCATAATCCCTCCTTCCCTTTCGCTATGAGGCACATACTACAACAATTTATCTATGTCAATCGGAATGTTATGATAATTATCTAAAGTAATAGTTTATGTTATTTGAAACAAGAGACACGATAGATGAACTAGTCGAGTTATTCAGGCCTGTTATGAATGACGAAGTTTTAGCCACAAACCTCATGCTCAGGTTATTTACATTAATATTTATTTTTATCTAACTATTATTTATATATTTATTTTAATACAAGTTGACTTGCTATTTCGCTTTTAGCATCCGAAGCCAGGACACAATTTCATGGTCAGTATCGAGTCAAACTCCACGATTCACGGAGACCGTCTAATATTTGTCATCAAGTCCAGACTTTAGGCTCATCTCACCGGTTTTATTACTTTAAAAAATAATGTTTGATATAACGCCGACCTATGGTCCCAATGGTTGATGGTCTGTTTTATTTTCTTGACACACTATATGTTGTGGAGTTAAGAGTTGCATCCACAACATGATCTATTTGAGCCTTGGATTTAGTCCCGTTTTGTCGGCTCTTTTCAAGGCGCTTAGAGGCCAAGGTGTCACATTATTGAAGTATTTAGCGTAACTACTTAATTCAGCAGAGCTATTTAATGAGTTGCTTTTCAATTGCTTCTCCATGGGTTAAGGCCAGTTACTTGAACCAAGTAACAACAGCGCTCTAAACACTTTGAACTTTTATATTAATAATCTCTTTGATTGTGAAAGGTTATCAAATGGCTAGTGTTACCGAATTAAAGAATTTCAGGCCTGACAATGTGCGGCGATCTGAAACCACTGACATGGCGTTATTTGTGAGGACTTCTGACGAGGCCATGGATGGCTGGGATCACAGTCGCATCGTAGACGCTTTGCTTCGGGAGACATTTGTTGACGAGGGCACCGCTCAGGACATAGCCCTGGAGGTGGAGAACAACATAAAGCAGAGTGGGATCAAGGTGATAACTGCGCCGCTGATCCGTGAAATGGTGAATGCGAAGCTCCTTGAGCGCGGAATGGAATCCGATCGTCGATTGCATACACGGCTGGGCTCTCCGCTTTATGATGTCGATCAGTTGATAACCAGACCTAACAAGGAAAATGCCAATGTGCCACATGGGCCTGAGGCCACAAATCTCACGCTGGCCGAGAATATAAAAAAGGAATTTGCCCTTTTAACGGTTTTTGATCAGTCGGTGGGTGACGCTCACATGCGCGGCGACATACACCTTCATGACCTGGGCTTCATTGACAGGCCCTATTGTTCTGGTCAATCGCTGGAGTATATCAAGAAGTTCGGGCTCAATTTGCCTAATTCACTGGCCATGGCCAAGCCGGCCAAACATCCTGAGGTGCTTCTGGCTCACATGGTAAAATTTGCGGCAGCGCTGCAAAGCCATTTTGCGGGGGCGATAGGCTGGGACGCAGTGAACCTGTTTTTCGCTCCCTATTTGAGGGGCCGCTCGCCCAGGGAAATCAGACAGTTGGCTCAGATGATGATTTTTGAATTTTCGCAGCAGGCTGTTGCGCGCGGTGGGCAGGCGATCTTCACTGACATTAATCTATACTGGGAAGTTCCAAAACATTTTGAGAATGTTCCGGCCATTGGTCCCGGTGGTGAATTTACTGGTCTAACGTACTCAGATTACCTTCCGGAAGCCCAGGAATTCGTCTGGACACTGTTTGACATCTACCGCGAGGGTGACGGAGCTGGTAGGCCCTTCTTTTTTCCAAAGCCACTTGTTCATATTACTGAGAAGTTTTTCAAGACCGCGGGCCATGAAGACTTCCTCCGTCACATCTGCGAGGTAGCTGCCATAAAGGGGAATACATACTTTGTGTTTGACCGTGGCGAAACAGCCAAGATCTCGGAGTGTTGCAGGTTGTCGTTCAAACTGGAGAAAAGTGATCTGGATGATGCGGTAAATCCGTGGAAGATGAGATATTCCGCCATGCAGAATGTAACCATCAACCTGCCACGAATTGCCTATCAGGCGGACGGAGATGATTCCAGGTTATTCTCAATGCTGACAGACACTATAAGGCTGGCCACCGAAGCCCATCTTCAGAAAAAGCGCTTCATCGAAAGGCTGTTGGCTCTTGGTGAGTCCGGACCACTGGCGCTATTGAGTATGGACAAGGATGGAGAGGCCTATCTCAGGATGCATCGTGTAACCTACCTTATTGGCATGGTTGGCCTTAACGAGATGGTTCAGTATCACACTGGTGAGGAACTACACGAAAGTGATGAGGCCGTAAAATTTGGTCTCAAGGTGATAGCTCACATGAACCTGGCCTCGGCAAAATTCAGTCAATTTTACAACATGAGATTTGTGCTTGAACAGACACCGGCTGAAAGCACGGCTTACAGGTTTGCAAAACTGGACATGAAACTGTATCCACAGGCCCATTCTGTCGTAAAGGGAGATCTGTCGAGAGACGAAATCTATTACACAAATTCGACGCTGTACAACGTCTCAGCTCCGGTGGACGCAGTTGAGAGGGTAAAACGTGAGGGGCTCTTTCATCCTCTGATCGAAGCCGGTTCTCTAACACACATCTGGCTCGGAGAAAGCCGTCCTAGCGCCGAATCTCTGGCTAATTTCGTGGTTAAGACCTTTAAGCACACCCAGAATGATCAGGTTGCCTTTTCCCCTGAATTAACAACATGTGTCAGTTGTGGAAAGACATGCCGTGGACTGCGCTCAGAATGTCAATACTGCGGATCTGACCAGGTGGAACAGATTACGAGAATTACGGGTTATTTCACCAAGGTTGCAAGCTGGAACAAGGGCAAACGGGGAGAATTGAAGGATCGTCTTCGCAATCTGTCGATATGAGGAATAGACGGGTACGGCCTCTGAAATTTATTAAACAGGGGCCTTACAAACTTCCTGATATCCTGAATCCGTTATTTCAGCTCAAATCTGGTTCTTTTTTAAAATGGAGACTGTGATGACTTATTTGTTTACCAAACAGGGATGTGGAGATTGTGAACTGGTCAAGAAACGGATCGACCAGGAAAAAATCGAAAACGTGAAAGTCATGGAGCTTGATCCGGAAAACGTAGAGGCGCTAGCCATGCTGGCTTATTACGAGTGTGTGGCGCTCTCCGAGAAAAAGCTACCCATACTGGTATCTGATTCCAACGCAATAATCACGGGAGTCAATCACATATCAAGTTATCTGGAGGCGGCTCAGGCCTCATGAGTATTTATCCGGGCGCTAGAGGTCAGGCTTCAGTCTGGTCGGAATCAACCACTCCCGGGAGACAGGGCACGAGATGAGTGGTCAGAATGTCGCAACAATTCCTGCGCAAATCAGGATAAAGGGTTTCATTCCCTTGTCCATGCTGGATTGGCCGGGCAAAATTTGCTCGGTGATTTTTTTGGCCGGATGCAATTTCAGGTGCCCGGCCTGCCATAATCATCGCCTCGTCATCCGCCCGGAAACCATACCTGACTGCTCGCATGAGAAAATAATGGCTTATCTGCAAACCCGCAAAGGCTGGGTAGATGGCGTAACCGTAACCGGTGGGGAGCCAACCGTCGATCCCGGTCTCGAAGATTTATTGAGAGTCATCAGTCAATCAGGATTCAGCGCCAAGCTAGATACCAACGGTTCCAACCCACTTGCAATTTCAAAGCTCATCGCCTTGGGCCTCATTGATGCCGTGTCCATGGACATAAAGGCTCCTCTTGATTCCACATGTTATTCTCGTGTGACAGGAAGGCCGACGGATGTAAGGAATATTAAACGAAGCATTGAAATAATAAGAACTTCTGGCATTGAGTTTTTCTTCAGGACTACAGTGATACCGGGATTAGTGGCTGAGCGTGAACTGGCCGAAATAAAAGAAGCCATTGGACAGGATTCCCCGTATATTGTGCAGGCTTTCCGTAACACAGACACGCTTGACCCAGACTATTCGAAGGTTCCCGAGTATGGGCTTGAACGGATCGAGAAGATGAAAGCTCGATTTGAAGCAAGAGTCCTACACTAAACTCGTTTCGTCCCGGAACTTCCATGATAGGTTATCGGCCCTAAACCACTGCAAAAACAATTTTGGGGGTTTAATGGATCTGCACAGAGAGTGGCTAGCGCCGTCGTACTGATGAAAGCCGATAACTCCTGGCCTTATATACGCAGGAAAAGCGGTGTGCCTATGAAATAGAAGAGCCGACGCGCTTCAGGAATGACAAGATATCCTGGAAAAAAACATACCAATTATCAAACCGACAACTACGCTACACCTCATTTTTTTTGTTTATGGCTCTATATAAGGAAACGGATTGCGGGTTTTCCATGACACTCTTAATGGCGCATTCGTGTTACCTGAAGTGTATTGAGATCAATCAGACGCGCCACAGTCTGGATATAGTACTAAACCTGACTGGAATATTGCTATCTTGCTTATCCAACTATTAATTGCGGAGTGGGGGCCGGATAGGCTATTATCGACCTAGATGAAGTACATATACTTGTGGTCCAAATCGCGGGTAACACCCTCTTTCCTTGCTAGTGCGCAAAGATCGGCAATGGAAACGGAATTGTAGTAGTCTATCAACAATTGCTGGGTTTCCTTCCAGACATGCCGGGTTATACATCCGTTACAAATGTCACACTGCCCCCTCTTACATTGGTCTTCATCAAGACAACGCACTGGAACAATTGGGCCCTGGGCTGCGTTGATGATGTCCCCCACACTAATTTCAGACGGGTCCTTGGCAAGCATGTAGCCTCCACGCGGTCCCCTCCGGCTCTTTAGAAGTCCGGCCTTCAAAAGTTTGTTGAAGATCTGTTCAAGATAGCGCTGAGAGATTTTCTGTCGGCGTGAAATATCTTTTATCTGCGTGGGTTCCCCTCCCCCGTGATAAGACACATCGAACAATGCCCGTACCCCGTAACGGCTCGTAGTAGTAATTCGCATGATGACACCCCACTAAAAACGGTCTAACTCTGAAGATTAACTGAACTATGAGTAAAATAACTTTAGCGTTAATGTCAAGAAAAATCGCTTTGCATGACAATTGGGTATTCCCAGTGTGGTTTCACTTTTTTTCTTTGAAGTGAGAACTTTTGCAACCAGTAGGTGACAAATAATGGCGTATCAAACTGTTTGAAAGCTTTTAAGGAACACGCTTTCACTTTTTTTGTTTTTGGATCAAACGCAACGTTGACACAAGGGCATGCTCATGATATTAATTCTCTTTTAATAAACTGAGCGAGGTTCTAATGGGGAGCATCATAAAGAAAAGACGCAAAAAGATGCGCAAGCACAAACACAAAAAGCTAAGAGCCAAGCAAAGACATAAAAATAAATAAGAGGCTTTCACATGAGCGTCTCTGGTTTGTTTACTCAATCGGATATGGAGACAATATCGAGAGCCGCCAAGCTCGCGGAAAACCTGACTTGTGATTTTTTCAGTCTTCCATCAAACGAATGGAAGACAAATCCCTACAGGATACTAACCATCAGGAACGTGTCCAGGGATTTCCATATTGATCAGGTTTTCGCTCATGTGGTAAGAATCCAATCTCCCAATAAAGCATCTCTAAAGGATAAGGGTCCTGATAAGTACGGTGTAGTTTTGCAGGATCCTTACATCCTTCGGGAACTGTTTCGTACTGAGTCTCTTGACTTGTGGCCCTTAGCCCTGTACGTAATGACCCATGAATTGACACACATAGTCAGATTCAAGAAATTCGACGTAAATTTCTTCAGTTGTGAATCAGGTCGTTCTCATGAAGAGACGGTAGTGGATCAACTGACGAGAGATATGCTCACTGGAACAGTAAGTTCCAAAAATATCGACAGATATCTGAAAGCCGGACAGGCTCACCTGAATTTATAAAGCTCGTTTTTCACGGGAGGATAAAATATGCCTATTTACGAGTATCGCTGTGATCGATGTGGTAAGGAATTTGAAGCCTGGCAGAAATTTTCCGACGCGCCGATAGAGACCTGCGAATCATGTGGTGGACATGCGAGCAAATTGATATCGCAGTCGTCTTTTATTCTTAAAGGCAGTGGTTGGTATGTTACCGATTACGGCAACAAACATTCGAGTTCGACAGCGGGATCCAAGCCTGCGGCAAAAGAAAGCTCAAGTGACAAGCCCGCAGAAACTAAACCTGTTGAATCCAAGGCATCGACATCCTCTGCGTCGTCCACTGAATAAATTTCCAACTGCGTTTCGCGGAGTCAGAAATGAAGATTAAAAGAATTGCGCATCTTGGAGTAGCCGTAAACAACCTCGACGAGGCGTTAAAGCTATTCACAGGTGGTTTACCTCTGGATGTCACCCATACCGAGGAGTATCAGGGGATGAAGATCGGTTTCATACCCGTGGGTGATAGCTCTATCGAACTTCTTGAGGATGTTTCCGGATCCTCAGCGATACGCAGGTTTTTGGACAAGAACGGAGAAGGCATCCATCACATTGCATTCGAGGTGGACGACATCAACCAGGCGGTTTCGGAACTGAAGGCCAAAGGAATAAGGCTCATAGACGAAACTCCACGCCCCGGCGCTCATGGTATGTCCATAGCCTTCATGCATCCAAAAGCGACTCATGGTATTCTCATGGAATTATGCCAGCCGGAAGCGTCATCTGAACACCCGTAAAGATCTCCGGGCGGCAATCAGGATTTTAAGGGCTGTTGACCTCAGGTTAATGGCCCTTTTACTTTTTCAGACACATTTTTTCAGCTCTACCAATTGATTTTGGGTTAATTAAATGGCATAACTGTAATCTGTTTGAAAATGATGTTTCAACTGTCTCCAAATCGAGTCGCTGACTCGTCTCATTCCAATTACATGTATATTCGGGAGGTTTTTAAATGGCGGACGTAGCGATGCCCATGAATGGTAAAGTGATTAACATAGCGGTAAATGTTGGTGATTCTATCAGTGAAGACGCGGAAGTGGTCATCATCGAAGCCATGAAGATGGAGTTACCGGTCGTGGCTCCTCAGGCCGGTGTGGTAAAGGAAATTAAGGCAAAGGTTGGGGAATCCTATCAGGTCGGTGATGTGCTTGCAGTCATAGACTGAATTAACAAGCGGGTGATGCGAGTCGCCCGCTTAATCCTCGAAACTTCATTGAGACCGGGCAGAAATTATTGCAGACCTTTTCCTGGAGATCTCAAAATCAGGGCCTCTGGACTACTAGGTCGGATTTGACAGTTGCGCCTTTTATGTTCTCCCGGTTATCTGCGCGTTATCCCTCCAGACCTTGATGCGCTATTCCCATTCATTCCCACCAGAGAGTAATCGATGACGGAACTATTTGAAAAAACTTATCTCAAGTCGGCTTGTTTATTGAATCGTTCATTCAGGTCTGCCACCTGGAGTGGCATTTCAGATGAAAAGGGATACGTCACCCCCAGAGGACTGGAATTTTATTCGATTTTGGGAGAAGGCGGTATCGGCGCAATAATAACCGGTTACCAGTATGTGATGAAGAATGGACTTCAGTTGCCATTTCAGACCGGTAATTATGAAGACTCCCAGTTGGAAGGGCTCACACAACTTTCAGCAAGGACAAAGGCTCATGGCTCGATTGTCATTGGGCAAATAGTTCATTGTGGCGTTCGGGCGAACCCGAAGTTGTTTTTGGACGGAGGCGATATCTGGGGACCATCGGCAATACAGGATCCCGCATCAGGGATTACTCCTGTAGAAGTCAGCAAGTCACAAATTCAGGAACTCGTGGATGCCTACGCTAACGCCGCCAGACGCCTGAAAACGGCAGGGTATGATGGGGTTCAGATCCATGGCGCTCATGGGTACGGGATAAACCAGTTCCTGTCCAAGGCATGGAATCAGCGAGGGGATTCTTACGGAGGCCCACTCAGAAAAAGGTACCGGTTTCTGGCCGAGACACTGGAGGCTGTCAGAGGTTTGGTGGGAGATGAATTCCCCATTTTGATAAAGCTCAACGCCCATGATTTTGTGGAAGGCGGACTCACCCCGGAGGAATCGTTGCAGATCGCAAAATGGCTTGATGATGACGGAATAGACGCGATAGAAGTGAGCGGGGGTGGAGCGGCTTCGCCAAAACATCTCTGGCCGATAAGATCCAGGATCAACAGGCTTGAGGACGAGGCTTATTTCCGGGATTATGCCCTGATGGTCAAGCGGTCGATTGGTGCGCCGGTGATAACAGTTGGGGGGATCAGGTCAATTGAAACAGTCGATGACATCCTGAGCTCGGGATGCGCCGATTACATCTCCATGTCCCGGCCTTTCATAAGGGAACCAGGCCTCATCAACAGGTGGAAAAATGGAGACATGACCAAAGCGGCATGCATTTCGTGCGGTGGATGCTTTGAAACTGGACTGAATGGTTCGGGGATTTCATGCAAGGTTGTTAGAGAATCCGAGGGGAAAAAATAGAAGTTCTGGAAATAGAATCAACACTATTTGACTGTATCGAGGTGCGTCGTGACAGAAGAATTCAGGAACAAATGCCTGCAGGCCGATGAAAAATTCAAACAGGGACTTTCGAAGAGACCTGAGCGTAAGAAAGAATTCACAACCATATCTGAGATACCGGTCAACAGGGTATATTGGCCGTGGGACGCTGAAGCTTTTGAAGTTGAGAAAGATCTGGGGATGCCGGGATCATATCCTTTTACGCGTGGAGTTCAGCCGAACATGTATCGGGGACGATTCTGGACTATGCGTCAGTATGCGGGATTTGGGAGCGCAGAGGAGACGAATCAGAGGTTCAAGTATCTTATACAGCAGGGTCAAACCGGTTTGTCCGTGGCGTTCGATCTGCCGACCCAGATAGGCTATGATTCAGACCACGAACTTGCAGCGGGAGAAGTGGGAAAAGTCGGAGTGGCAATAGATTCTGTCGAGGACCTGAAGCTTCTGTTCGACGGAATAGATCTTGCCTCTGTGAGCACTTCAATGACGATCAATGCCCCGGCGGCCATTCTACTGGCAATGTACATTGTTGCGGCGGAGGAACAGGGGTCGGAGGCGGCCAAGCTACGGGGAACGATACAGAATGACATTTTGAAGGAATATCCTGCTAGAGGGACTTATATATTCCCTCCAGCGCCTTCGATGAGAATCATTACGGACATTTTCGAGTTCTGCAATCAGAAGGTTCCCCTTTGGAATAGCATCAGCATAAGTGGTTATCACATTCGTGAAGCGGGCAGCACGGCGGTCCAGGAAGTAGCTTTCACACTCGCCAACGGCATAGCGTATGTCCAGGCGGCTATTAACGCCGGCCTCAACGTGGACAGTTTCGGTGAGCGATTGAGCTTTTTCTTCAACTCACACATGGACTTCCTTGAGGAGATTGCAAAATTCAGGGCTGCCAGGCGAATGTGGGCAAAGATCATGAAGGAAAGATTCGGCGCAACGAATCCTCGAGCAATGATGTTGAGATTCCACACACAAACGGCGGGCTGCACACTGACGGCCCAGCAACCCGACAACAATGTCGTGAGGGTAGCATATCAGGCCCTTTCAGCAGTCCTTGGAGGGACCCAGTCGTTGCACACGAACTCCAGGGATGAGGCATTTGCGCTTCCATCACAGGCTTCAGTCCAGATTGCGCTGAGGACTCAACAGCTCATAGCTTACGAAACCGGAGCATCAGACACTGTTGATCCGCTGGCTGGCTCATATTTTATTGAAGCGCTAACCAGCAAGATCGAGAAACTGGCCTTCGATTACATCAGGAAAATAGATGAAATGGGTGGCGCAGTCAAAGCTGTTGAGTGTGGATACATAGAGGAAGAAATACTGGATTCGGCTTACCATTTCCAAAAGTCTGTGGAGAGTGGAGACCAGGTTATTGTGGGGGTAAACAAGTTTCAGACCGAAGCTGTTCCACCCAAGGATCTGCTCAGGGTTGACCCCAGAGTTCGCGAGAATCAAATATGTCGGTTGGCCGAAATTAAATCTTTCAGGGACTCTTCCGTTGTTGAAAAAACGCTTAAGAATCTCAAGACAGTAGCCAGCGGATCAGAAAACCTGATGCCCACGATTCTTGATGCGGTGAGGAGTCGTATAACTCTGGGAGAAATTTGCGGCGTTTTGAGAGAGGTTTTTGGGGAACACATCCAGGCTTCTCAGTGTTAAAGGAAACGTCTGGCCTTTAAAAAAATTGCAATGATTCCGGCGCGGCTCGAATTATCAGATTATTTGACGGGTGGGGTTCTTGACTTGATAGATAAAATCGCTTAGACAATTAAACAAGTTTGTCGATAATTTTGGAGTCAGATTTGATGAAAGATAGCGGTTCTTCGGGGTCTGCGTCCAAAGACGCCGGCCCCTACTTTTCTGTTCTCAAGAAATTTTTTACCTCGGTAAAGACGACTATAGCGTTATTGTTTCTGCTAGCGCTTTGCGCCATCGTCGGCACAGTAGTGCCGCAGGGTGAAATGGCTGGAGGACAGGCTCTGTCGGGTCACAATTTTGCCAACAGACTTGTGATAATCCTGGATCTCAACAATGTTTACAGGAGCTGGTGGTTCACCTCATTGCTGGTTTTGCTCTCGATGAACATACTGGGGTGTCTACTCAAAAGGATTCCGCTAATTGTGAACGAATGGAGAGGGATCCACAGGAAAAGTTCTTTTTCCCTTTCGTTTAATGACAACAGATCGATTGATGAGTTGAAGAGTCTGATCAGCGAAACACTTAGAAAAATCATGAAAAGAAATCCCGCGATAGAGTCATCGGGAAAGACCTTGATCTGGGAGCGCCAACGTTTTTACCTCCTGGGTTTCCCCTTGATTCACGTCGCAATCATCGTGATCTTGGCAGGTGGTTTGATTGGTTTATTTTATGGCTACAGGGGACATGTCCAGATCAAGGTAAATGAAACATCCTCGACTTTCGCCTTGCTAAATACAGGAGAAATCCGGACCTTACCATTCACTATAGCGGTGGACGCCTTCAAGCTGACAAAGTACCCGACCGGTGAACCAAAAGAATTCCGCAGTGACATCCGACTCCTTATTGATTCAAAGGAAGTTCTCAAGGGCTCAATACTTGTAAACCATCCAATCACTTTTGATGGTATATCCATTTACCAGTCGGATTACAGGATGGTAGGCATTTCCAGAGTCAAACTTTTCGTTCAGAAAGCCGGGAACGAGGCGCAGACTCTATCAGTAAATCCGATGGAGCCGGTCATTATTGAGGGTTCCAATGCTGAAATCCGGATTCGCGGATTTGATCCGGGATCTTCACAAAGAGGCGCGGGAATTGAGATAGTTTTCTCAGACAAGGACCAGAAGCCTGTGACTTTAAGGCTTTACGAGAATGATGTCGAACCGGCCAGGGTTGGTGAGTTCAAGCTCGCGTTCAGAGGCTATGAACCGAACTACGCTACTGGGCTCCAAATCGGCTATGACCCTGGTTCCCGAGTGGTGTGGGCAGGTTGCATAATGCTGATAATAGGTTTCATGCTCACCCTTTTTACGAACATCCAGAGAGTCCAGATTGACATGACTCGGGACAGGAACAAAACGAGGATCACAGTGTCAGGTCGCAGCAAAAGGATGCGCAAAGAGTTCAGGGAATCAATTGAATCGGCCCTGAAAGCGGCTTTGGATAGGAAATGAGAGCAAAGCGGCCTTGCAGACCCATAATATTTTACAATAATTCAGTTTTATGGATTGAATAATGAATAGTATTGACTTGAACAGCTATTTGACATTCGGGTACCTCGGGTGGATGGTCGCGTATCTCGTAACAGCGTTGTCCGGTCGAGTAGCCCAAGGCGCAAAAAAAACTTTGTTTTGGACATTGGTATTGCTTTTCCTGATTCACACAGGATCGATAGGGCTTCGTTGGGCGGAGTCATACTGGATGGGAATTGGACATGCGCCACTGTCAAATCTCTACGAATCGCTGATATTCTTTGCATGGACCATACTCCTGGCTCTAATAGTAGTATGGCGTAAATTTAAGAGTGACATCATAGTATTTGTGGGCATGCCGATTGTTTTTATTGTCATGGCCTCAACCTTTCTTCTCGATAGTCAGATAAGACCGTTGATTCCAGCGCTTCAATCCAACTGGCTTGTGGCTCATGTCTTCACATGTTTCCTTGGTTATGCCGGTTTTGCGGTATCTTTTGTGGCTGCGGTACTGCTGTTGATAGCTCGTAGCTGGCCGGCCTCCGCTTCTTTTCTTCCCAAGAAAACCTTGTTGGACGAAGTGGTCTACAGGTCTATTCTGGTGGGCTTTCCACTACTTAGCCTGGGTATAATAACTGGGGCAGCTTGGGCTGACCATGCCTGGGGAGCATACTGGTCATGGGATCCAAAAGAAACCTGGTCTCTTATCACCTGGCTGGTGTACGCCGGATTCCTCCACGCCAGGCTAACCAGGGGATGGTCAGGAGGCAGGACAGCCATCTTGTCAGTTGTTGGCTTTGCGGCTGTCATGTTCACCTACTTTGGAGTTAATTATTTGCCGGGCTTGCATAGCTATTTCTAGCCGACCAGAGAGGCAGACGGAAAATTGAACATAGAATCATCAAGTCTCATTGGATCGCTGTTCATGGTCGGAATCCCGGGCTCTAGCCTCGATGCCATTTCTCGGGAATTTTTGTCGGAAATGAGACCTAACGGTGTAATACTGTTTTCAAGAAATATAGAATCCCCTGAACAGGTTGTAGCGCTTAACAACGAGCTTCAGGCATTTGCAAAGAGCATTGAACTTGATCCCCTTTTCATATCTGTTGATCAGGAAGGCGGTAGGGTCCGTAGACTCAGGGAACCATTCAGTTCATTTCCTTCTTCGTGGGAGATGGTCTCATCTGAAGATCCTGAAACTAAAATCCAGAACTTTGCGCGCCAAACTGCCATTGAGCTTCGTCTAGCAGGATTTAATCTCGATTTTGTGCCGGTGCTTGACGTCGTAGATGAGGGCATCGACCTGAAGGCCACTGTTATTGGTGACAGATCATTTGGCTCTGAACCCTATGCAGTTGCCCGTTTCGGATCCATTGTCGTTGAAGAGATGCGATTCAGGGGGATAATCCCGTGCGCCAAGCACTTTCCGGGGCATGGCGCGACAACCGTGGACTCTCATTTGGACCTGCCAGTCGATGACAGACCCATGGATGAACTGCAGCGTCGGGATCTGATACCCTTCAAACAGGCTGCCAACATCGGTATTGAAATGATGATGACGGCCCATGTCCTTTTCCCTCGTATTGACGAAGATTACCCTGCAACCATGTCGAAGAGAATACTCAAAGGGCTTTTGAGGGAGGAGCTGGGATATCAGGGAGTAGTCATTACTGATGATCTTGAGATGGGAGCTGTTGCAAGGAGATATTCCACTCAAACCTGCGTTGTGGAGTCTTTCAGCGCAGGGGCGGACGTTCTGCTAATCTGCAATTCTTTTGACAAGGCGATTGACTCACTGACTGAATTAAGACGGGCATTTGAGAAAGGTGAACTACATCAATCACAACTTTTGTCATCCGTCGAACGAATCAGATCTCTCAAGCAAAGGTTCGTGGGATCATTTAAAAACCGCGATTCCGAAAATCTTCTTCAAGAGCTTTCCAGGAGCTTCTCCGATCGAGTCAGAAAGATGGGCTGATTCTGCAATTTTTGAATGATTCGTAGACATTGGCGGTCTACATCACGACCTTGCCTGTCAACTTCATGAAATGTTAGTGTGAGCCAGAACTGTGGATCTAGCCACATCCTTCGCCCTGAAGCGCCCTTCAATGCTCCGAAAAAGTTTCGGGCGTCAGGCTATTCTGGAAGTCTTAATCATGTCCCTGTTCAGGACGCTGTGAACCAGCGCTTTCAAGTCCTTAAGTTTACTTGGTTTCTTGAGGAAGGCATTCGGATAGCTATTTTCATCGAACCGGCCTATAATCTCCTCTTCGCTATATCCACTGCACAAAATAACCTTGATGTCCGGCCTGATCTTCCTGATATGTTCAAACGCCGCCACGCCGTCCATTTCCGGCATCGAAAGATCAAGAAGCACCAAATCTATCCTATCCTTGTTAGCCCTGAAAATTTCTACGGCTTGCCTGCCGTTGTCCGCTTTGAGTGTGTCAAATCCGAAAGATGAAAGAGCTGTAGTCATGAAATCGGACACAAGCGCTTCGTCATCAACGACAAGGACGGTTCCGGAAGTGACTTCACCATCCTGTTTGGGTGATGTCTGAGTTACCGTTTTTGATTGTTGTTCATTCGAAAGTTTCCATGGCTTCGATTCAGAGATCGGGAAATAAACTGTTACAGCGGTCCCTTCACCAGGATAAGTTTCTACTGTGATCGCCCCTCTGTGACCTTTGACAACTCCATGCACCACTGACATCCCAAGTCCTCGACCCAGAAATTTTGTTGTGTAGAATGGATCAAAGAGGCGGTCGAGAGTCTGATGTTCCATCCCGACTCCATCATCACGAACCTCTAGAAAGATCATGTCCTGTGGGGCAGGTTTGTCGTGTAACAGGCTTTTTGCCTGCAATGCTTCATCGAAGTAGCGAACACCCGTAGTTACCCATATATTTCCGGGACCTCCTTCAAGGGATTCAGAAGCATTTGTGATAAGGTTCAAAGCGACCTGCTGTATCTCGCTGGTGTCTCCCCTTAATCGCGGTAGATCATCAGCCAGGTTTAGTTCCAGATGAGCAGTCTTGGCCACTACTGCCTTTATCATGTCGGTCTGCTGCTGGATTACCTGTGAAAGATTGATCTCTGATACATCCAGCACGCTCTTGCCCGAATACGCCAACATCTGCCTCGTAAGCGAAGCAGATCTTTCCGCAGCGCTCATGGCCTTCTGAATGTTTGTAATTGCCTCTGATGATGGATCCAGCGCGTCGGCAGCCAGCTCCAGGTTACCAATAATTATCGCCAGAAGATTGTTGAAATCATGGGCGATGCCGCCACTGAGCACACCGAGACTCTCCAGCTTTTTAGCGTGAAACAGCCTCCTTTCCATCTCAATGATTTCTTCCTGAACCCGTTTCTTTTCGGTAATATCATCAAAGATCATACATATACGGTCTGCGGAATCCCATGGTCTGTAGAGGTTGCAGCTCCAGTAGCGTTTTGTAGGAGTATGATACATCTCGAAGGACTTCGGATTTCCCGTCAGAGCTACTTCTCCGGCCATGGCTACCCACTGATTCTCCGTATCAGGCCAGATTTCGTAAACTGTTTTGCCTATTACTTCCTCCGCCTTCAGACCTGTCAGCCTTTCATAAGCGTCATTTATGAATACCACACGATAATCTACATATGCGCCAGATTCGTCAAATATGGATTCCTGAACCACAAACCCGTTAATCATGCTCTTTATGAGCAAAAGCATCTCATTTGCGTTTCTTTGCAGTTCTGCTTCGGCGCTTTTTCTGGCGGTTACATCTTGACTAAAGAACAGAAACCGATCATCCGATAACTTTACTCCGTTGACTGATTGCCAGATAATCACTCCATCAGGCCTGACTACCTGGACCTCAGCCTTTTCATTGGCCGTTCGCTTCAGAGATTCAAACTGTAGAGCAAGCTCAGGAACCTGTTCGGGAAGGCAAATCTCGAGCATGTTACTCCCAATAAGTTGCTCGCTGGAATAACCTGTGATCTCACTTGCAGCCCTGTTTGCTGAAACCAGCGTCCCGTTACCGTCGGCTTCCCAGATTCCAAGTGGAGCCGATTCTACATAACTTCTGAAAAGCTGCTCACTATAACGTAGCTGCCGTTCGGCGTTTTTTCTGTCAGTAATGTCACGGCTGACACCCTGAATTCCGACAAGCTTTCCGTCATCGTCGAATGCAGGCGAAGATGTGATTTCGACCCACATTCTGGATCCATCCTTGTGTGTCAACTCCAGTTCGTAGTTTCTGCTATCTGAGTCACCACCTTCCAACAGCGCTTTCATTGTTTGTTCGAATGCTTGCTGGGCCTGCTTTCGTGAATCAGGGACCATGAGGTTGATGACACTCTGCCCCAACATCTCCTCCTGGCTATAACCGAACTGACGACTGATAGAGGGGCTGACGTAAGTGAACTTCAGATCAGGAGACATTTGCCAGATAACATCAACCATGTTTTCGGCCAGGACCCGATAACGGGCTTCACTTTCCTTGAGAGCCTCCTCAGCCCTTTTTTTCTCGGTTATGTCCTGAATCACTCCCCAAACTACGCCCGTCGATGGATTGTAATCAGCAATTGAATGGATATCGATGATCGCGGAATCAGATTGTCGCCGGGCCTTGAATTCAAGATCATAGGCTTTTTGTTGGTCTATCAATTCCCTTAAGGCCTGATCCAGCGCCGCCCTGAATTCCGGCAGTGGAATTCTTTGAGCCTCTTCAATATCATAAGTGTCTTTTTCAACACCATAAATCCTCAAGGCTCCTTTGGAACCTTTCATTTTCCGTGTGTTGAGATCTAACTCCCAATTCCCAAATTTTGCCGCCAACTCGGCACGCTCCAGCCTGAAGGAATTCTCCTGCATTTCTATTGCGGATTTCTTTCTCTCAGAGATGTCAATAACGCTGAACACCAGCCCGGATGTCGGATCACTGCGCTCCGTAGAAGCCAGCCTCAGGATTACATCAAATATCGTTGAATCCTTACGCACAAAGCGCGTTTCGACCTCAGCCTGTCCAGAGGCCGAAATTTCCTTGACAAGAATGGCCCCCACCCTCTCGAATTCTTCATCATTCTCGTAAAGAATACGGGCGCTTTTGCCATAAAGTTCATCCTTGGAGTAGCCGGTCATTTCACTGAAGGTCTCATTAATCCAGTTGAAAACCCTGTTTATTGTCAAACCGGTACCCAGTGGCATACTTCGAGTCACCGTCTTTAAGGTGTTTTCACTCTTTCCGAGAGCCTCAAGCGTGGCATACTGTCTGGCGATATTAGATGATAGGACCCTATGCCCGTAGACGATCCCTGTCATGCCCACAAACCATACCAGACAGTAGGCCAGTATGTTGTTTACAAAGTAGGCTTTGATGGATTGTTCGGTTTTGTCCCAAGGGACAGCCACACTGATACCACCTCTTACGTCACCTTCCTTGTATCCCTGATGGGCGTGACATTTGAGGCAAGAGGAATCTACGTAGAAAGGACGCATCAACCTGACATAGGTCTTGTTATCGATGTTCTCGAACGACCAGACAGATTCCTTGCCCTGATTGAATTGCTCCAGGGCCTTACGCTCCCATTCATCAGGAGCGTTCTCAGGTCTAAGTGGTTGTAGGCTTGTTATGTGCCCACGCAGTCCATGCTCTTTGAAACCGATCTCATGGACCTGTCTGGTCATGTAGGCTGGGTTCATCAATGTCAGTTTTAGACCAGTGGTTGTTTCAACATCTCTGTTGGGTAAATCCTTGAGATAAGGATTAGGAGGAGTGAACTCAGACACCGGAACGTAAACTCCTCCATGGATGGCGGCCCATTTGCGATAAACTACATCCTTCTCGAAACTGTTCATGGCGGCATTTACGGCTATCTCAACAGAGCTGTTGAAATACTGGTTGTAAGATAACACGCTCAGAACCACCGTAAGGACCGTCCAGGCAATGGAAGACAAGATAAAAACCTGATTGTTTCTCTGCCGAACGACGGCTTGTTTAGCGACATGTTCTGTCATAGATTCTTCCTTCGACCGACAGGATGTCCGTGGCTGATCACTCAGGAACTCCAGATCTTGCTATGATAAATAAACACGTTTTGTTAAACATTGGTTGTGAAGGAAATGAAGGGTCGTTGAGTAATTGACCAATGTTTATTTAAACAGAGAAGCATTGCAATATCAGAAAAGAATTTTTTCGACTTTTCTGAGAAGCCTGCCCCTTGAAACTGCTCACTGGCTAGGCGCCCTGGAGATGGTTCCAAGCGCCTCTTCGCATTTAGGACGGAGCTGGTATGGACCTGGATTCGACCAGACAGGATCGTCATAACGATCATGGCAGGCCAGACATGGCCCTATAGAAATTATTCTGTCCAGTTCCTCTTTATTGAATCCCCGACTTAGCTCGTGAGAAGTTCCCTGAAGTATTTTCCCGTGGGTATCCACAACTGCGTCTATGGGATAACTTATTGAGAGACCGGAACCATGTGAGTCATATATTGGTAGAACTCTTATCTCCTTGTTCTTTCTGTCGTAAATCATCCTTCCATCCCCCAATCCCAGCGCTTTGGGGTCCAAATGACAATCAACGCATCGGGGGACTTCTTTTCTCGTGGTGTGTGGATGGGTAGGCCCCATCGCGATAGAGGTTTTCCCGTTTTTTAGTTTCATAATGGCTGAATCGTACGGCTGAATAACCTTTCCAACTGAATCTGCAACAGTGTTCCACACCTGACATCCGGGAACAAGTATCCCTACTCGACCATTTGAGTTTATTCCGTATATGTTTCTCTCAAATCTAAAATAGGTTCTGCCTTCAGCCCAGAGACCCGGAGTCATTTTCCCTGAAAGGTGATCCAGACCTTTCTCCGAAAAATCGAGTAGCTGATGACAGCCGTAACACTGGGGACT
The DNA here is from genome assembly GCA_964542775.1 of uncultured Desulfomonile sp. Taxonomy (GTDB): domain Bacteria; phylum Desulfobacterota; class Desulfomonilia; order Desulfomonilales; family Desulfomonilaceae; genus CAITZA01. Next base: position 87,051 of record CAZIVV010000206.1, on the reverse strand, counting down.
CCAGGCGCTGTGACATGAATCGCATTCCAGTCTCTCATGGCCCTTAATCTGATGCCCGTTCTTTTTTCCGGTTATCACATTTACTTTGTGCTCTTTTCCAGTCAGTTTGCTTGTCAGCGTTATTCCCTGACTGGTCTTTTTTACGTGTGGCATGGGGTTACCCCTGGACGTGACAACTATCTCATCGCCATCCTGGATTTTCAGAAAAGAAGAGCTCCTTGCCAGAGTGGCCGCAACTGGATTATACCTGTCGAACCTAACCGTTGCAGGCGGCTTTTCATAGGAACCATGACAATCTTCACAACGAATTTCGATCTGATCCTTCATCCGACCATAAATATTGCCGTCACCCATGGTGTCCTGACCGGTATGACAGTCAATGCAGGCCATTTTCTTCTCGTGGTGGATGTCGGGAATGAGTTTTGTGACAAACCTTTCATCACTCAAAGTTTGGTCATTCATATATCCATTTACAAATGGGGTTCCATACTGCTCACTCTCCATCTCACCGTGGTAATTCAGCCCCACCCGCGCGCTTCTGTTGTGGCATGCCCTGCAGCGCTCATCAGGGATTTTGTTTGTGATTGAATGAGTTTCAACGTGTCCCGCTTCAAACCGGTTGATTGTCGGGTCGCATCCCGAGTAGCGACCTCCCTCCGCATAGGGGGCGTGGCAGGCTGGGCATCCTTCAAAACGGCCCATCTTTTCTTCAGGTCTACCCGTCCACAGATGACAGGCCGCACAAAATTTTCTGAAATGACTGTCAACAAGGCTGTAATCGCCATTTGGGAGCATTTCTGGTGGAATTTCATCCAACGAAACTTTACCATCTGAAACTTTTTTTATGGAATACTTTGACTGGCCAATCTCGTCTAATCCCCACTGAAAGCGCAATATACCGATTATACCGGCGTTAGTGGCCATAAGTGATTTTGGGGTTGTGTCGACCCTATTGAGCAAGTGATGCTCCCTGTCTGCATGACATTTGCCAGCTTCAGTCCTGGGACCGCCACAGCTTTGAACCGCCAGATCAAGTCTGGCTGGATTTTTTCCACCTCGCAGGCCTCGATGCGATCCCTTTACGGTCAGATCCGCCCCGTTGCCACCATGGCATATTACACAACCAAAGACCTCGTTAGGATGTGATTTCGATATGTCCTCAATGCCAAAATGACATGTCATGCAATATTCTGATGGATATTTTCCGTCAAAGGGCCTTATCTCAATCGGCTCCAGTTTCCTCGATAGAAGAGAAACTATGGCGCTCTCCAAATTTTTTCTTGTTTCAGGAGAATTTTCCGATTCCAGGTCCCTTCGTAGTTTTTCAACCGAAAGTTCGATCCCCTTCTTCTGGTATTTGATCCACTCTGGGGTCTTTCCCCAATATTCGGCATATAAAATGGCCGCCAGAGCCACTAACCCCGATATGAGACAAATGACAGAAGTCCTGAAGTTCAACAAATTCATGAAAAATAGCCCCAGATCGTCAAGACTATGATGGCCGTCACCACCCCCACAAATAGCATACCCCTGGCTACGGGATTCAGTTTTGGATAAGGGATAAAGGCGAGAACAAGAACTGCGAGCACAGGGAGAAGCACGCCTGCAATTTCTGCGGGCATCCACCTGAGAGTTTGCTGCACCCCAACAAATATCCAGGGGGCCTTGAGTCCTTCAGAAGGAATCCCGTTGGGGTCTGCTGGGCCATCCAGCGGAGCGTCCAGAAATACTGAAAACAGAATCAGGATCGCTAACCCGCATGCTGTAGCCGCCAACTCGCGACTAACCAGAAACGGATAACTTTTGACCTTTTTGGGTTTGGTGCAATCTTGAGCTGCCATTTAGTGATAATATCATTCTTTGACTATTCTGAAACCTACGGTCTTGTAAAATCCTCTAGGCACAGCCTTGTGGCGGTTTTTAATTCTTTTTGAGGCTTCGGGCGAAACCCATGATCCACCACGGATGACCTTCTCCTGACCAAGCGGAGGTCCAAGAGGATTTGTGCTGACTCCCTGGGAATAATAATCTTTCTGATACCAGTCGTGACACCACTCCCAAACATTTCCTGCCAACCCGATGATTCCCATGATTCCTTCGGATTCCTGAAGGACGTTTCCTGATATATCATCTGACGGTAAAGAAAGATTGTCAGGCGGCGGAGTGGATGTTGTGAAAACCGCCGCCTTCTCCCATTCCGCTGATGTCGGCAAACGACCACCGGCCCAGACAGCGTAATCCATCGCTCCATACCACGATACATGTGTCACCGGCCTATCGTGAAATCCTGGCCTGGATACAAACAAAGACCCATCTTTCAAAACAGGACATGCAGGATCATCAAGTCTTATACGAGCCACCCCATCGGCGCTGTTTTCTCCCTGACTGTTAAGAAACCTGCAGAATTCTCTTACGGTCACTTCCCTCTTACCGATGTAAAAATCGTTTATCTGAACGTCATGCGACGGATGCTCATCGACTCTGCCCAATCTCTCCGGACTTCCCATGGCAAATGAACCAGCGGGAATCAGAATCATTCCCGAATACTTTCCTGAGCCTTCCACGATCCCTGCAGCGCCTATGTTGATTGGTGTAACCGCAGGAGATGGTTGGCCGTCCATTCGATCCAGAAATGGCGGCAGTGGAACGGACAAACCGCCAGGACATGCTGGAAGTGAAGGAAAAGAAAACATATTTTCGCGTTGATGGACTGCCATAATGTCAGAAGAAGGTTTTAATAAACCTCCCTGAGCTTTGGCCAGACTCATGCCTAAGAAGCTGAACACGACAGCCAGGATCAGCGCAAGATCACTCTGTTTAATCAGAAAGTTATTGTTCATTCGCAAGAAGCCGGGAAATAATCAAAAAAACATCGTAGCTGGAGTTACTATCTGTATCGGCCCATGACTCCGAGCTTTCCATTCTCGAAATGATTGTCATCAAATCACCTTCATCAGCTCAACCTTGAGCCTGAGGATCACATTAAACCAAAACTCAAACTTCATCAATGACCGCCCCGTTCGGACCGACAAGCTGGATTGCTACAGAGGGGTTGCCATTGATGACATGGGTAGAACAGCTCAGACATGGGTCGAAAGCCCGGATCACCCCTTCGATCCTGTTTTTGGCCGACTCAGAGATTTCCATTCCATTTATGAATCTTTTTGCAACCTGAAGAACCCCTTTGTTCATAGCCAGGTTGTTGTTGCCAGTGGCCACAATCATGTTCGCCCAGATTATCAGACCCTGTTTATCAACCTTATAGTGATGAATAAGGGTACCTCGGGGAGCCTCAACCACACCAACACCGTCAAAATGGTTTGGCTGGGCAAAAGCCCGGACATGTGAGCCTGTGATATCAGGATCAGAAAGAAGTCTTTCCAGCAACTCCAGGCAATAAAGGATCTCAATGAGTCTGGCATAATGATTGTGGAACGAACTCAAGACTGCTCCGCGCTCCAGCGATCTGAACTCAGCCCATTCCTGATCGGCTTTTGGAGTTCCACATCCGTTGCAGACATTTAGTCTGGCTGCCGGACCCGCTCTGTAAATTCCTTCAGGATAACCAAGTGGTAGATAATAAGGGGATTTCAGGTAGGACCATGACTCTGTCGATTCCCCAATCCAGTTGTTGTAACGAAAAGTCTCTATTTGATCCTGGACTATGGCCCCCTTTGAATCAAGAAATCTCAGTTTTCCCTCTAAATGTTCGAGGTTACCCTCATCATTGACTAGGGCCATGAACATTGTCGGAAAATTGCAAAATGTCCTTATTTCGTCCCTGTGCTTCTCCATAGATTGCTTGAACCATGAAAATGTTCTTTCTAAAATCTCGTAAGCTTCTGGAATCATGTCCATTATTTTTTGGCGAGATTCTTCCTGCAAAGGTTGATTGACACCTCCAGGAACTACCCATGCCGGGTGAATTCGCTTGGCCGCACATCCCTTGATGATTTCCTGTCCGATAGCCCTTAATCTCACCCCATCCCTGGCAATCGAAGGGTGACTTTCAATCAAACCGAAGATGTTCCTCTTTACCGGGTCTGAATCAAACCCGAGAAGTAAATCTGGAGCGCTAAGGTGAAAAAAGCTCAAGGCATGGGATTCTATGAATTCACCACAGTTGAGAATTCGCCGTAGCTTGACTGCTACAGCCGGTATCCGAACTCCGAGAATCGCATCACAGGCTTTGGCTGAAGCCAATGAATGACTCACTGGACATATTCCGCATATTCTTTCAACTAGCGATGGCATCTCATAGAACGGCCTGCCTTCACAAAGTTTTTCAAAACCCCTGAACTGGGTCACATGAAACCTGGCGTCTTCTACATTTCCTGCATCATCGACAGTTATTGTGATCTTTCCGTGACCCTCCACCCTCGTGACCGGCTTTATAGTAATTGTTTGAGTCATTAGACCAGTTCTCCTGTTCAATTATGCGCCAAATCTTGTTTTGCCCTGTAGGCTGGGGATCTCTCCAGCCAACAACTGGCTCAGAGCACTGTAAATAGCGTCTGCAGGCGGCGGACAGCCCTGCAGGAACACATCCACATGGACAAATTCATGGACCGGTCTGGCCTCATTCATCAATCCAGGGATCTCTTCACCAGGCAACTGCTTGTTGTTCGTGGCATTTTCGATGTATGAACGGTTCATCACTTCCACACATTCATAGCGATTTCTCATGGCGGGAACATTGGCGGAAACAGCGCAATCCCCAAAACTAATCAAAATTTTTGTCTTTTTCCTTATGTTGAGAATTTCTTCTACATCAGCTTCCGAACTTACCGCTCCCTCGACAAGAGTCACATCGACATCTTCGGGAAACTCCTTGGCATCTACCAGAGGACTGTAGACAAGATCGATAAGTGGCGCAAGTTCCATGATTCTCTCGTCTATGTCCAGAAATGACATGTGGCATCCAGAGCATGCGTCCAGCCACGTTGTGGCGATCCGTGCCTTGTTCATCTGCGCTCCTCCTTTCGCATCATCTCGAGATAAGGAAGAAACTGCCTCCTTTTAGTCATTTCAGCGACAGATTTACCTTTCTCGGTCAATGCAGCAGTTGGACAAACATGGACACACTTTCCGCAGCCCGTACATGTTTCGGCCGTACCCCACGGCTGATTCAGGTCCGTAATCACCTTGCTCAGAATCCCGCGACTCATAATATCCCACGTATGAGCGCCCTCTATTTCTTCGCAAACCCTCACACATCTCAGGCAGAGCACGCACCTGTTGTGATCTATTGAAAAGCGTTCATGCGAGGCGTCAATATCGTGCCTGGGATAAAGATAGTCATAGTGAACGTGGGTAAGGCCAAGATCTACAGTCAACTGTTGAAGGTCACAATGCCCATTGGAGACACAAACAGAGCATACGTGGTTTCTTTCTGTAAGTATGAGTTCAAGAATTTTTTTTCTGTAATTCTGTACCCGCTCAGAATTTGTAATGACCTCCATGTCCTGCCTTGGCAATGTGACGCAAGCCGGAGCCAGCTTGGGCGAGTTCCTGATCTCGACCAGGCAAAGCCTGCAGGCCCCGCGCTCTGACAGACCTTCGAGATGACACAGAGTAGGTATAAAAATTCCGTTCTGTCTTGCGACTGTGAGGATTGTTTCATCTTCACGAGCTGTTACATCCCTATCGTCAATCTTGAATGTGACCACCCTTGCCGGGCGCACATCCCGTTCAAGCGCACTCTGGAGAAAAGCAGGCGGTTTCATTTTGGATCCTCCGCATTGTTCTTCATCCTGCAGGCGCAGGAGGGGCACGTGTGGTCCTCGACATGGGCTTTGTATTCGTCGAGGAAATATTTCATAGTGCTTAGGACAGGGTTTGGGGAAGTTTGCCCCAAGCCACACAAGCTGGTATTTTTTACCAGGTCACTTAACTCCTCGAGTAAGGCCAGATCCGAGGGCTTGCCACCACCCTCGGTGATTCTCTTGAGAATATTGAATATCTGGGCTGTCCCGATTCTGCACGGGGCGCATTTCCCGCAGGATTCTGTCATGCAAAACTCTACAAAGAATTTTGCCACATCCACCATGCATGATGAATCATCCATTATTATTAAACCACCCGAGCCCATGATTGAACCCGCTTGCGCCAATGATTCATAGTCTACGCTCATGTCCAGGAACTGTTCAGGCAGACATCCTCCGGATGGGCCTCCTGACTGTACCGCCTTGAACTTCCGTTCACCCTGAATTCCACCACCGATCTCAAAAATGATCTCCCGCAGGGTAGTCCCCATCGGCACCTCGATAAGACCGGTGTTCCTGACATGTCCGGCAAGCGCAAATACCTTGGTGCCCTTGCTTTTCCCGACTCCGATGGAAGAAAACCAATCACCTCCGTTACGAATTATGGGGGCTATGTTTGCGAATGTCTCGACATTATTTATAAGAGTAGGATATCCCCAGAGACCGTGCTCGGCCGGGTATGGAGGACGAGGTCGCGGCGTGCCACGCCTTCCTTCTATACTAGCCAGAAGAGCGGTTTCCTCTCCACAGACAAATGCCCCGGCTCCCAGACGAACCTTGACTTCAAAACTGAATGTCGTATTGAAAATGTTATGACCAAGGATGCCCATTCTCTCCGCTTTGGCTATGGCTGTCTTGATCCTTTTGACTGCCAGAGGATACTCTGCTCGCAAGTAGATGAATCCGTAACTGGCGCCTACCGCCACTGCAGCTATCGCCATACCCTCCAACACTCGATGGGGATCACTCTCCAGGACACTTCTATCCATAAAAGCTCCCGGATCACCCTCGTCAGCGTTACAAACAACAAATTTCACCGGACCATTTGCCTTCGATACGGTAGTCCACTTAAGGCCCGTAGGGAAGCCGGCTCCTCCCCTACCCCTGAGACCACTTTTCACTACCTGATCAATCACCTCATTGGGGGTCATCAGCCGCAGGGCCGTATAGAGAGCCTCGTAACCGCCATGAGAGATGTAGTCTTCTATGCTCTCAGGATCGATCTTTCCGCAGTTCTCCAGCACTATCTTCTGTCGCTTCCTGAAAAACGGTTGATCAAGCGAACACTCAAGTCTGTCCACCGGGGCGCCACCCAGCGATTCAAGGATGTCAGACACATCTGAAACTTGCGCCCCTTTATAGAGTATGCCATCAGGCTCCATAGCTATAAGAGGGCCCGAAGAACACAGCCCCAGGCATCCAACACCCTTCACCTGACACCAGCTCTCCAAACCTCTTCGACTCACTTCCTTCTCCAGAGCTTCCTTCACCAGTCCGCTCTGGCATGACAGGCATCCTGCAGCCACACACACATGAATGCTGTGGCGGAAGCCCTCCTGCCTATCTTTCTCGATTTTTCCAATTTCCTGAAGTTCCTCAATCGTCATCATGTCGCCACCTCCCTAACTGGGCCATAACGGAAGCTGGCGTCATTTTGCCCTTCACTTGTCCGTCAAAGACCACTGCAGGCGCCAGACCACAAGATCCCATGCATCTGGCCGTCAGCAAGGATACCTTGTTGTCCTCAGTGGTCTGGTTCTCGGAAATTCCCAGTCCATCCTTTACCTCTTTCAGGATGGCGGATGAACCGGCTATGTAACACGCTGTGCCTGTGCATACCACGCAGGTGTGGTCACCAGGAGGTTTCAGACTGAAGAAATGGTAAAAAGTGGCTACGCCGTAGACTCGGCTAAGAGGTAAATGAAGTGACTCGGCTACATACCGCAACGCATCCAGATCCAGGTAGCCAAAGGATTCCTGGACCACGTGCAGGGTTTCGATCAAGGCGTCAGGTCTCCCGCCATGCATGCGCATGGTGCGGTTTACCAGCCGCCATCGCCGGTCTTCTGACTTGCTCAATGGATCAGCGCTTGAAACTGTCATGGGTCAACCCCTTTGATCTGGCCGTGAAAAAATTCATTGCAGTTCTAGTTGACTAAATACTGATACCTGACTTTGACAGTTAGTACATCCAGTATTTCCCACAATATTTAAACAGTCTGAATCCGAAACCTCTTTCAGGGACCCGTCGGTGACACCTTGAATAATAGTTTAGCTTATCCAGCAAAGATATAAACAAAAATTGGCGCCATTGGAGCAAATAAAAATCGTGGAAATACAAGCTTCGGATGAGTTCACAAAAAAAACCGGATCGGGGCCGGTTCAATAATTGCTCCCAATCCGGTTTTTTAATTCTAATTCTTAAAACAGTTTGTTTTAGTGGTGACCCCTCCCGCAATACGGGCTGTCAGCAAATTCAGGTGATGCGCATATGACCATCCTCACCTTGTCCTGATGTGAAGCCACCCATTTTCCGAAATCATCCTCTTCGGGCCACACTTCTATATTTGGTCTGTAACTGGCTGATTCAATTCTATCACCAGCGCCGCTCTTTACATCATTTGTAAAATCATCTCTTATTGACATCTTATTTGCCTCCGTTTTCACGGTTTATTGTCTCTACTACTTTAGATGTGAACAATCTCCACATGGATTCAAAAAAGTTTTCAGCCTAAAACTGGAGTTAAAAATCAGAATGGACGACCGGACTGCTCTGATTCTTCGTGTCTACAAAGCCCAGTTGGGATTCCCTGTATTTTTTGTGGCATCAATATGTTTTGCAATTCCGGCTTGGTAGCGCAACCATCCTATGGGCGGATTGTAAAGGACTCCGCTGACGCGGACATGTAGAACGCCAGAAAAACACTCCACGTTCGATTATGCGGCAATAGTCTGGAACCAAATGAAACCTGAATACCGAATTACCCGGTGATCCCTAATTCGAAAATCCTGCCGCCGTGTCCTGAACCATGCCAGTTACTGAACTGCCCCGAGGTTAATTAGAAAATCCTTTATCTCGTTTAGTCCATTCTGGGTGGCATAACTGAGGGCTGTTTCATCATTCTTGTCTCTGGCGTTGATGTCCGCTCCGTTGGCGACCATCAATTTCACAATGTCAAAGTGCCCCAGTTTTGAAGCCTCCAGTAATGGAGTAGAACCATCTATGTCGGCTGCGTTTGGGTTCGCCTTTTTTTCGAGCAGAAGGACAACCACCCTGGTCAGGCCCCTTTTAGAAGCCTCGAGAAGAGGGCTGGCTCCGTATTGATCACGAACGTTTGGATCTGCTCCAGCCTTGATCAGACGCTCCACATCAACCTGCGAGCCTTTCTCAACCGAGTCGATGAGATTGAAAGATTTCAGGGGAGCCTGAGCATAGGATTTAATCAGGGATAGTGAAACAATTGCCGAAAAGAGCGAGGTCATTATGAACAATCTTCCGAGTGATCTGATCATGTGTGACATATGTGATTTCCTCTCCTGTAAGCTCGCGTGATTCCGACAGATGATTTCCCACATAAGGCTGCATCTTTTCAATCTTTAGTTTTTGGTTGGTCCAGAATAATCCAGGCTAAATCGCTTTATCGGGATAAACCTAACTTTAACGAGGTGTTAACATCTTGAACATATTCTACAGGATTATTCTGGCAGCAGGTCGCGAGTACAATTTTTTTGGCTCTATCCCGGGCCTTTAATCGCCAACGGCCCAATGTGTCAAGTTAGACAGTCAGGTTAGGAAATGGCCGCAAGATGTATTGTGAAAGTCTTGTGGAATCTGAACCTGCGCATAGGAATCGGCGGGTCGAGGCGCCAACCGTATGGCAACATTGAGTCTACCAAAGCCTGAAACAACTGTAATAAAAACGCTGAGGCTGAGCCGGAACTTCTTCAGTGGCTGATTTCCGGACTATTCTTATGTTCGCAGTGTGGCTTCAGGAAAAGTTTTCATGGTGGTATTTTTTCCTGAACGCATGTTTGGCGCAAGCCGCTCTCTCGAGAACGGTTCGCCTTGAGACAGACACTATTCGTATCTCAATGCCTCAATTGGATGCAGCCTTGAAGCTTTGAAAGCCGGGTAAAAACCGAAAAAAATTCCTACGGCTCCGGAAAAACCAAGCGCAATTGCTATCGCCATTGGATTGATGAAAGCCGGCCAGCTACTCATTTTGGAAAAAAAATAAGCGCCCAAGACGCCAAACAGTGTTCCTATAAGCCCTCCCAGCATCGAAAGCGTTACAGCCTCGATGAGGAACTGCGAAAGTATGTCGGCGGATCGTGCGCCCACTGCCATTCTTATTCCAATCTCCCGGGTTCGTTCCGTAACAGAGACAAGCATTATGTTCATTATTCCGATACCACCGACCAATAGCGAGATGGCGGCAATGGCGCCTAGCAATGTAGTCATTATGTCCAGGGTCTTCTTGGCGGTATTGAGTATTTCCGTCAGGTTCCTGACCGAAAAGTCCTTTTCCTGATTACGCCCAATCTTGTGTTTCTTTACTAATAACTCATCAATCTGTTTTTCGGCCTCAGCTATTTGTTCGACATCTTTTGCCTGGACAAGTATAGCTTTTACCTCCTCTGGAAAAGGCGAGCCAAAAAGTCTGTACTGCGCTGTCTTTATTGGCACGAAAATCGCGTCATCCTGATCTTCACCGCGCGGCGATTGGCCCTTCTTGTCAAGAACCCCTATGACCTCAAATGGCGTATTTTTTATCCTGATGAATTTTCCAACAGGATATTCACCCCCGAAAAGATTCTCCACTACGGTCGTTCCCAGCAGGGCTACCTTGGACGCGTGGCGTTCGTCTTCAGGCGAAAACATTCTTCCAAAACGCAATGCCCATTCCCGTATTGGAAAATAGTCTTTGGTAGTGCCATTGACTTTTGTTCTCCAGTTACTAGCGCCGTAGACCACCTGTGAGACTTCTCCCCATACGGGGGCCGCCAGTCTCACTGCAGATGTTTCTCGCATCATGGCTTCCGCGTCCGATGACTTTAATGTGTGAACCGAACCAGAGCCTAATCTCGCTCCAGTTTGAGTGGTTGCGCCCGGAACTACTATTATGAGATTGCTACCTATCGAACGTATCTGGGCGCCTATCATTTCCCTTGCTCCGGCTCCAGCAGCTACCATGACTATTACAGCGCCTACCCCGATTATTATTCCCAGCATAGTCAGTAGTGACCGAAGGATATTGGAGGTCAGGGCCATTAACGCTATGCGAAGACCATCGACAGGATTGATCATGAACTCTTGATCACCGCCTCAATTACTTTTAGACCGACCGATCATCCACCCGTTGAACCACTATTCTGCTCAAATTGCCCGTGTCTCCAGCCTCCGGCTCATCAACCAGTATCCTCATGCCTGAGAAAAAAGGCGCCAGGCCACCCGCGGGAACCAGATATTCGGCTTTGAAATCTGGCCTCAGGCTCAAGTGCCGATAATTATAGGTGCAATATATTATCAGACCGCCGGATCTGAGAGCTTTAATAATACCCGGTATGATGTTTTGGGAAAAAAAATAGAAAACAAGGACGAGATCATAGTGATTATGAGGTATGGGAAAATAGTCCAGGTCACTTACTACCAGGCCCAAATCAAGCCCCAGATCATGGGCCCTCCTCTGGATATCCCTGAGAGCGTATTCGCTTACATCAACCGCATCGACCCAGTAGTTATTAAGGGCCAGAAAAATTGAATTGCCACCCAGGCCGCAGGCCAGGTCCAATGCGCTTCCGCCAGTTAGAAGCTGAGAGTTTAGCACAAGAAAATCATCAGGCTGTGGGATGCCCCATGATCCTGTCCTATAACGTTTGTTCCACCTGTGTTTGTCCTGTTCCACTGATCTTCTTTAAGTGTGTTAGCATTGTGTTTCAAATCGGCCCCGGGCAATCAACCCGGAGCCGGAAGATTCTGAAAGCACGAAATCAGCCATCGTAACCGTGACGCTCCAACTCCGAATACCAGGATTCGGGATCCTGGAGATAAAGCTTTAGGTCCTGCAATGCTGCAAAATGCTTTTTCTCCTCGAGGAGCATCAATTCGCAGAATTCCTTCTCCATAGCGTCGGTAGCCTTGGCAAGGGATTCTTCATAAAACTTTATAGCGCCCTGTTCCATCTCAATACCTATCGATAGAGCGTCGATGTCACCTGTTTCACCCTTGACCCTGGGTCCGAGTTTTTGCATTCGCTCCTGGAATAGCTTCTTCAGATCTTCATTCTCGACCTTGAACTTCTTCCACTGATCGGACCACGGCTTTCCACCCTGAAGTTCGCCGTAGATTTCCTTGATCCTGGATATGTGAGCGCCCTCATCAATCATGAGAGTTTTGAACATGTCTTTTCCCAGCCTGTCCACACATGATTCGGAGGCCTTTTTGTAAAAATCCCTGCCCCTTTCCTCTTTCTCTAAAGCTGCCGACAACATTCCCAGAATCGCCTCGTTGTGATGCGTCATCAACTCCTCCTCGATCTTGATTGTGAGGCGTCCGACCGCTTATTCAGCCAGACACCGCAACTTTGAAGATTAACCCTGGATAAAATGGACTTATCAGTCCTGTGCAGGAACAGTCGGATAGGTGAACACCCTCGATCCAAGCTCCCGGTCTATCATGAAAAGACCTCCGCCATGATCTCCGGTAAGTTTAAGTTTTTGAACTACGGAGTCCGCCGACGCCTCTTCTTCTACCTGTTCGGTCACAAACCACTGAAGAAAGGCGTTAGATGCATGGTCACGCTCCTGCAGGCTTATATCTACAAGATTGTTGATCAAACCTGTTACTTTTTGCTCGTGCCTGTAAGCCTCCTGGAAAGCCGCCAACGGTGAATCCCAGCGTGTAGGCGGTCCATCTACCGCCTTGAGGGTAACAGAACCACCTCGCTCCCTCACGTAATCAAAAAACTTCATGCTGTGTAAAAGCTCTTCCTGAGCCTGAACCCTCATCCACGTGGCAAATCCGTCGAGGTTTATGGATCCAAAATATGCGGCCATTGACAGATAAAGATAGGAAGAATAGAGCTCCGCGTTTATCTGATCGTTAAATGCGTCCTGAATTTTCTGACTGATCATGTCCAGTACCTCCCAAAAAAATAATATTTCAATAGCTTACTTTCTTTTGCAATTTGGTAAGCGCTTTTGAACATTTGAACCTTCCAATAGTACATAATCATTCATGCAATATAGTCAATTGTCATCATGATCCGGATTCTTTTAGTTTCCTGTCATAAATCATGAAGTAGATGATTGGCACCACAATGAGGGTGAATATGGTTGAAGCGAATATTCCAAAGATGAAAGACCACGCCAACCCTGAAAAGACTGGGTCAAGGGTGATCACCCACGAACCAAAAACGGCAGCGCCAGCAGTCAATAATATCGGTGTGAACCTTACTGCTCCAGACTCAATCAAGGCTTGTCTCAGATCCACACCTTCATTTAGGCGCACCTGCACAAAATCGATCAGAATAATTGAGTTTCGGACAACAATGCCGGCCAGGGCTATCATGCCTATCATGCTGGTCGCAGTGAAATAGATGCTGTCAGGGTACTGACCGATTTGGTTAGCCATTACTGCATTGAGAAATGCAAAGCCGGGAAGAATACCTATTAGAGTTAAAGGAATGGCCACCATTATTACTAGCGGGACAGTAAAAGACTGAGTTTGATGGACCAGCAAAATGTATATGAGCACAAGCGCTCCGGCAAAAGCCAGACCAAGATCCCTGAATACTTCAAGAGTAATTTTCCACTCACCTTCCCCAGCCCACTCAACCTTGTAACCCTTGGCCATTCTGGTCGAATCAACAGCGCTCATCAGATCCAGAATCGAATTCACTGGACTACGCCCGGCTGTTTCTGCCGTCACAAAAACCACCCGTTCCATGTTTTTTCTGAAAATGGTCTGGTCAACAGTTGTTTCCTCTATGGAACCCAGTTCGTGAAAAGGAATCATCGCTCCGTCCGATCCTTTCATCCTGAGGGTAGCCATGTCCTCCAGACGCGACCGCAAGGATCTTGGTAGTCTTAGATTGACCTCGAGGGGCGTTCTCTCGGAATCGTTGTGAACTATCGTAGGGGAATCACCCCCGAGATAAATCCTTGCTGACTGGGCTATATCTTCCTCGGATAATCCATGCATGCCGGCCTTTACCTTATCAACCACAAAATTGAACTGCTTTTGAGAAGCCGTAACCGAGTCATCAACATCGACCACATAAGGAGTCGATTCCATGACCTTTCGAATCTCTTTGGCCTGTAGAGTCAAGGATTCATAGCTTCCCGCAGGCGGACCATAAACTTCAGCCACCAGGGTTGAAAAAACTGGAGGTCCTGGCGGAACTTCAATCAGCTTGATGACCGCATTCCATCGCCTGGCTATTTCATCAATATCCGGACGTAGCCTCAACACCAGAGCGTGACTCTGATACTCACGCTGATGTTTTTCGAGCAGATTTACGCGAATATCCGCCAGGCCAGCTCCCTGCCTCAGATAATACTGCCTGACCATGCCGTTGAAATCTATCGGTGACGCTATCCCAACATACGATTCGACATCCCGGACTTCATTTACCCTCGAAAGATATCTCTCTATGTCGGCCACCACCTTATCCGTCGTCTCGAGAGTAGTCCCCTCTGGCATGTCCACCTGAATGAGGAATTCATTCTTGTTGTCAAAGGGAAGCATCTTCACTGGAACTGAGCCCGTAACAAGGAACATGACTGAAAAAACCAGGGCCACGACTGTTCCTCCAAGGAACATCCAGCTTTTTGAGCGACTGTCAAGGAAGGGCGTGATCACCCGACAATAGATGCGATAGATCGCTCCCTTTGAAAAATCATGAGGCTCGGATTGCTTGTAATACTCCTTCTTCAAAGCGTGGTAGGTAGCCCATGGAGTAACAGTGAAGGCTATGACAAGAGACATAATCATTGCTACGGGGACATTAAGAGCCATAGGCGTCATATAGGGACCCATCATTCCGGTAATGAAAAACAATGGGATGAATGACGCTATGACAGCAAAAGTCGCCAGTATGGTGGGAGGCCTGACCTCATCTACCGCCAGGAGAGTCGCGTCAAGAGGTGGATGGGTCTTAAGCTGGAAATGTCTGTGGATGTTTTCAACGTCTACAATAGGGTCATCGACTAGCAAACCAAGGGACAGGATGAGAGCGAACAAAGTCACCCTGTTGATGGTGTACCCAAAAAGAAGATTGGCCAGCAATGTCACTGCCAAAGTCATGGGAACCGCCAGCGCCACGATCATGGCCTCTCGAGCTCCAAGAGCAATGGTCAGTAGAGCAATTACGCTTATCACGGCTATGCCCAAATGTTTTACCAGCTCATCAACTTTCTCATCAGCCGTTCGACCATAATTCCTGGTCACCAGAGTGTAAACATCTGATGGTATGATGTCCGACTTCAGCTCTTCTACACGTTTGATGAGGTTCTCAGATACCTCTACAGCGTTCGTACCCTTCCTCTTGGCAACTGCAATGGTAACCTGCTGATAGGATTTTCCGGGTTGAGCGATTTCCAGGCCGCTGGTTTCATGATCCAAAGCGGCGCCAGGACCAAAAGTAAGCCGTGTATAGGAGCCAAGTTCGGCCGGACCATCTATCACATCAGCCACATCCCTGACATATACAGGTCTTCCGTCGTAGACTCCTATGACAAGGTTATTGACGTCCGCTGCCGAACGTAAGTACGGCCCCACGTCCACGACCACCTCGCGATTGAGGACATCCATGGACCCGGCGCGGACATTGACGTTGGAACCTTTAAGAGCTCGCACGATCTCCAACACCGAGACGTTCCTGGCCGCCATTCTCTCTGGCTGTAAAAGGACTCGAACCTGACGGGACCTACCCCCGACAACATAGGCTCGACCCGTGTCCGGAGTACTCTGGATTCTATGCAACATCTCATCTGCTACGCGTCTGAGTTCGAAATCGGAATACACTGGACTGTAAAGTGAAAAAGTCACTATGGGAACATCGTCAATTTCTATCGGCTTTATAACCCAGCCGGTGACACCGGGAGGAACATCAGTCACATAGGACATCACCTTGTTGTGTGTTTTAAGAATGCTGTCTTCACGATCCTGCCCTACGTAAAATCGCGCTGTCACAACGGCTGACCCCGGGCGAGATACTGAATAGACGTATTCAACCCCGTCAATTTCCCATATCTTGCGCTCCAGGTTGATAGTAACCAGGTTTTCCACCTCTTTGGCAGAAGCCCCTGGAAAATTGACCATTATGTCAATGACCGGAACTACTATCTGGGGCTCC
The DNA here is from genome assembly GCA_964542775.1 of uncultured Desulfomonile sp. GTDB lineage: Bacteria > Desulfobacterota > Desulfomonilia > Desulfomonilales > Desulfomonilaceae > CAITZA01. The sequence goes on along the minus strand of CAZIVV010000206.1, from coordinate 70,928 downwards.
TCTTCCCGAGGGGTCAGAGTCAGAGCCGCAAAGCCCGCTAGCAGTGACGTAAGAATAAATATGACTGGAAGCTTCGAAACGAGAAAAGCTTCCACTATCTTGCCGGTGATTCCTAGGTTGTACTTTTCAGATAAATCCATATTATCCACATCCCTTTAAGAGGTAGTCGGCCCCTTTAGCTGGTTAGCGGTGTCAAGAATAAGGCCAATCCGGCCCGAGCGATTGCTGTCGCTGAGAAAACCTGGAATGAAATAGTTTGCAGGTTAGCATTCAAGAGTTTTACGGTCAATAAAAGTAGTATTCCAAACTTACGGATGCGTTGCCTTGGAAAATGGATAAAACCAGCAGTTAAAACAGCGTCTCAGTTTACGTGGATCTGAAGCGGGCCCCAGGTGGTTAGCTCGATAATCCGGCTAACTCAGAGTGGACCTTAGTCAGGTCAAAGTTTTTTGGGTTACATTCCAGAAAAGAATGGCGGATCTCAGGGAATTGTTGTAAAAAGAAATGGTCAGGATCACCTTCACGGACTTAGAGATTACCATTAACAACAGCCGAGACAAAGAGGGTGAGATCATTCTTGACAGGTTGCAACGTTATCTGTTAGACAAGTATGATTCGTGAAAATTATAAGTGAAACAGGTAAGCTGGTCGGTGACGGGCTCCAGCTTGGGGCGTCCATTGTATTCGCCATATTCATTGGAGCCGGCATCGGTTACTGGCTTGACGGTAAGTTAAACACCTTTCCGTATCTAAGCGTCATATTTTTCTTTTTCGGAGTCGCCGCAGCTGCACGCAACGTCATGATTGAAGTTCGCAAACAGCTGAGAAAAGATCAGGACAAGAAATCCGATGGATTTTCAAAAAATCCCTAAAATATGGTTCGGATTATCTTCTGGTGTATTTTTGGCCGGGCTTGTAGCCAGCGCCTCCTTAGCCCCATCCACTTTTACTATCGCATATATTACTGGGGCCATCCTGGTTCTTGGGAATTCGTGGCTTTCCGCTCGCAAGTTAAGCAAAGCTTCATTTTCTGAAAGGAACCAGGCGATGGTGTCTCTGATGGGTGGTTTTTACGCACGCCTGGCTGCAATAGGACTATGCCTTTTTGCCTTGATAAAGTTTGTGGAAATTGATCCGGTCGGACTCATCACCGGCTTATCGGTGATGCCGGCAGGGTTGATTGGATTGCTGGTTCTAATATACATATCGAATAGAAGGCCTCAGGAGGTTCAATAAATGTCAGCCGATATTCACCCGCCGGTACTCACTGACGTTATAGCCAATCCGTTGCTGCATTCCATGCATGATTTCTTCGATAAGTATGGCGTCTCACATGCTGATGTCAACAACGTTCTCAACACGTGGGTTGTGATGCTGTTGCTAGTGGGCGCGTCCATCTGGGTAAAGGGTAAACTCGAAACCATTCCCAGAGGTTCGCAGAACTTCTGGGAGGTGGTGGTATCAACTCTTGATGACATTGTCACTCAGACAATGGGGGAACACGGCAAGCATTATTTTCCGTTGATAGCTTCGCTTGCCCTATTCATTCTGTGTTGTAACCTCATTGGAATAATTCCATATTTTCAATCGGCGACTAACAATCTTAACACGACTCTGGCGTTAGCGCTTGTAGCGTTTACCACCACACATGTCGTTGGTATCAAGGCTCACGGCAGCCATTATTACAAGCATTTTCTTGGACCGATTCCGTGGCTGGTATGGCTCATGCTCCCGATTGAGCTGATTGGGCATTTCAGTCGCATACTTTCATTGAGCTTTCGACTCTTTGGCAACATCATGGGTGAAGACCTTGCTATCATAATCCTCACCATGCTGGTGCCATGGCTGGTGCCATTGCCAATGATGTTCCTGCAAGTGTTCACTTCTTTCATACAGGCGTTGGTGTTCATCATGCTGACCATGATGTATATCGTTGGCTCGTTGGAAGAAGCTCACTGATATCAGAATCACTGGAGGTTTAATAAATGAAGAGAGTAGTAGTAGCTGGATTGATGACAATCGCCATTAGTTTGACAGCCGGCATAGCTTTGGCAGCTGACCTCAACCCCGCCGCCGCCAGCGTAGTTTCCTACACGGTGTTGGCAGCTGGTCTGGCCATCGGACTTGGCGCAATTGGAAGTGGTATCGGTATGGGAACCGCCATCGGTGGAGCCTGCGAAGGCACCTCACGTAACCCCGAAGCCGGCGGTCGTATCCTCACCACCATGATCATCGGTCTGGCCATGATCGAGTCATTGACCATTTACGCGCTCGTCGTAGCCCTCATTCTTCTTTTCGGTAATCCTTACGCGGCGCTTCTCCACTAATATCCGGTTTTTAGATTCGGGGGACCATTGGGTCCCCCTCTTCCCATTTGCTGACTTCTGGACACTCACCTCCCACAATTTGTCCCCAGACAGGCGCATCGGCAGATTTCCTTTTCAATATTTATGTCGCTTTTTGCTCATAATCGCTTGAATCATTCAGCGGCTTCGATTATTAAGACTTAGCCGTCGATGTAGAGGTTCAGGTCCTTTTGGCAGGGATCAACCTCATCGAGCTTATTTATTCCGGAAACGGGGAACAACATGGATTTGCGGATGAAAGCAGGGTCAGCCAGTTTAAACGATTCAACAGACAGGAAAGTCCCGGTATCAAACCAACTTTACGAAAACGACTCTGCATACGCATTTGCAGCCTCTGATGAAAATAACGGTTCTACAAGTTACAGACGGCCTGTCAAGAACGACGAATCCCTATCCAGATTACAGAGTCAGCTCGCTAAAGGATCTGCGAGGTTATGTCCCGTATGTGGTGGAGTAATGAAGAAGAGGACTCGCAGGGTATTGTCCGGGCTTTACAGTTTGGCCCTAATGATCTCAGGGGTTTTGCTGATGGTATTTTACGGCTGGGCCACACACTTTTACCAGGCGCCATGGCTTCTGAAATTCGCTCTGCCTGCCATTTACTACATCGGTTCCATTTGCATTGGGGTTGGATTTCTCTTTTTTTTCGTTAGGGAAAATGTGTGGCGCTGCATGGACTGCCATGAGATATCCAAGCGCTAGATGATTTAAAGTGCCCCCTGCCTTTTCTCGTCCATAATTTTTCTTGCTCTTAATTCTTTTATCATCTAGTATATACGTTTTGGCACTACTCCTTGCCCTTAAGGGCTTGATAGCCGAAAGGAGAATTTATGAGACGCTATGAAGCGGTGATCATCATTGAGCCTGAAGTGGCTGATGATGAAGTTAAGGCTCTTTCCGAGAAATACGGTGATCTAATAAAGAGCCACGAAGGTGAAGTAATCAAGATAGAGGACTGGGGAATCAAGAAGCTGGCTTACCTTGTCAGAAAGAAAGACAAGGGCCGATACCTGCTTTTTGATTTTGTGAGCGGCCCTACATTGATTAGCGAACTTGAACGCCAGTTCAAGATTACTGAAAACATCATGAAGTACTTGACGGTAAAGCTTGACGAGGACGTTGATCTTGAAGCGTTCAAGGCGGGTGAAAAGCCGGAGGAAGAAGTATCTGAAGTTACTGAGACTGTTGAAATTACGGAAGTAACTGAAGAGGAGCCTGTCCAGTCTGTTGAGGAGACGGTTGTAGTGAAGGAGGAAGAAGTATAATGAGCAGACCCCCGAGGCGTAGGCCTTTCCCCAGAAGCAAAGTTTGCCGTTTCTGCGCTGATTCTTCGCTACGCATGGACTACAAGGAGCCTAATCTTCTGAGGTTGTTCATCACAGAGAGAGGCAAGATCGTTCCGAGGAGAATTTCCGGAAATTGCGCCAAACACCAGAGACAGCTTACCACCGCTATCAAGCGTGGACGTAACATAGCCCTTTTGCCGTTTACAGTACCCCGACGGTAGTCACGGTATAGTGGAGTAAGGAAATGAACGTTATACTACTGGAGAATTTGGACGATCTGGGTTCCGTCGGTCAAACAGTCAAAGTCAAAGATGGGTATGCGCGCAATTATCTGCTACCTCGAAAGCTGGCATGCCAGGCAACTCAGAAAAACCTAAACTTTTACAGAACTCTCATAGAGGCCAAACAGCGTAAACTAGCCAAGATGAGAACTTCAGCGGAAGCTCACGCGCAGGAACTATCCAGCGTTGTGCTCACTTTCATCAGGAAGTCTCAGGATCAGGATGCGCGTCTATTCGGTTCTGTCACCAATACTGATGTGAGTGAAGCCCTGTTAGCGAAGGGCTTTGAGATAGATAGAAGAAAGATAGCGTTGTCAGAGCCCATCAAGCGACTCGGAGAATATACCGCTTCGGTGAAACTCCACCCTGAGGTTTCTGCGACGGTCAAGGTAGTCGTCAATCCGGAGGCGCCTGCAGAGGATGTCGGCTGATTCCAACAGCCAGCTTAGAACCCCTCCCCAGTTTCTGGAAGGCGAACGCGCCATTCTTGGAGGGTTACTTCTGGACAATGACGCGTTGCCGAAAGTTATGGCTGCGCTTACTACCGACGATTTCTATAGAGAGGCTCACCGAACTATATTCAGCGCCATGGTCGACCTGTTCACCAAAAATGAGCCGGTCGACTGGCTTACACTTACCGCCGTTCTTAAAGAATCAGGTCAGCTGGAAAACGTCGGGGGTGTAGCTTTTCTGACAGAGCTTCTTGACGCCGTTCCCAGCGCTGCAAATATCCTTCATTACACATCTATCGTTAAAGAAAAATCCATATTACGTCAGCTCATATCCACCACCACAGAAATCTCCTCCAGATGCTATGAAGATCATACGAGCATCGATGAATTTATCGATGAAGCCGAACAGATGCTCTTCAGGGTCGGTGAATCGAGGATCAGAACAGGTTTCTTTCACATCCAGGATCTCATGAAGACCAGTTTTTCCACTATTGAGAGCCTGTATGAAAGGAAGGAAAACATCACTGGCGTTGGCTCCGGTTTTAAGGATCTCGATGCTCTAACCGCCGGTTTCCAGAATTCAGACCTCATTATTATTGCGGGACGCCCGTCGATGGGCAAGACATCGTTTGCCCTCAATGTCGGCATGAATGCCGCCATGGACACAGGTACGCCGACAGCAATATTTTCTCTGGAAATGAGCAAGGAACAGATTGCATTGAGAATTCTTTGTTCAAGAGCTCGGGTGAACCTCAAGAGCCTTCGAACAGGATTTTTGACTCCTGAGGACTGGGCGAGGCTGACTCTGGCGGTTGGGAGCATTTCGGAGGCGCCGCTATATGTGGACGATACCCCCGCGATAAATACTCTTGAAATTCGCGCAAAAGCACGCAGACTCAAAAGAGAGAGGGGACTGGGACTCATCATAATTGATTACCTGCAGTTGATGAAAGCGCCCATAAAATCTGATTCCAGAGAAAAAGAGATTTCTGAAATTTCCCGTTCATTGAAAGCGCTAGCCAAGGAATTAAATGTGCCGGTAATTGCGCTGTCCCAGCTTAACCGCAAGGTTGAAGAACGACCCAACAAAAGACCACAACTCGCTGATCTGCGTGAATCCGGCGCTATAGAGCAGGACGCTGACGTCATTCTTTTTATTTATCGCGATGAAGTTTACAACAAGAGCGAGGATAACCCCAAAAAGGGAGAGGCCGAGGTCATTGTGGGCAAACAGCGAAACGGGCCTATTGGAATGATGACGGCCTTTTTCGATTCACAGTTCTCGACCTTCAGACCGCTCTCCCCCAGGGATGACATGCCAGAGGACGATACGGCCATTCTCTCCAACCTGTAATCCTTTCCGGCTTAGCGCTCGGGCCTATCAATCCAATACACACCTATTGTGACACGATGAATATCAGGGCCTTTTTCTTGACTATGCCTTGAATTGACTTTTCTTACAGGCCTAAACTCAACGTAAAATACAGTTTTCCACATTAACACTTACAGATTTGCAGGATGTGAAAAAAGGTGGTCGTAGTTTGTGAAACCACCGCGAAGTGGATCTATGGAGAAACAACTGTGGTGGGCCTGGGGGCATCCTGTTTGATGATGAGAGAAATCTGCAGGTCTCTCAGATTAAGACCTGTAGACTGATTGAAACGGACTTCAGATATGGTTCGCTGGGCGGATTCACTCAACGCTCTCCATAGATCATCAATTTGTGAAGAGGTAAGGTTGAAATTATATTTCAGTCCCATAGCGCTACTCCAATCTGGCGCGAATATGATCAGAACTGTGTCCGTGTCTTTTATGTGGAGCTGCATTCCAGTGACGCTTGAGGCGCCTCTGGAAGTGACTGTCGCAGTTAAGGTAACAGATGATGGCCTGACGTTGTTCAGCATTGCCGCAGAGTATTTTGGCGCCAGGTTGTAGACAAGGTATGGCTCAGCGCTGGCCACAAATGTCTCCGGCGCCTGAGGAACCTCTTCTGACTCGATGTCAGTGACAGAAACTGCATGAGAAGCAAATTGACGGCGAACCGGTTCGGTCATGAAACTCAAAATATTCTGAGGCTCGAGAAAAATGGGAACAGGTATTACACCCTTATTTTCCAGACTGGAATAAGTATTGTTGGGCCACATCTGTCCAGGCGCTAGCTCACCTTGGGACTCTTCACCTGGAGTGAGCCTGTTTGAAGGTCCAGTGGAGGACTTTGATCCGGGTTCACAGGACATTCCCGCTGGCTGGACGATCGGGACTTCGCTCCTGCTGGCAGCCACAAATGGACTCTTGAAGCTGAAAACATTATCCAGACGTATCGGAATATTCACGAAGGCGCCCACTGTCTGATACGTTCCGTAGAGTTGATCCCTACCAATTTCAGCCCTTAGAATCATGGCTCCGTCAAGAGCTGTCAGGTCTGCGCCCCCCTTGAAACCCCATATATTCTGGGTCGTGTCATAGTTGTAGGCGTTAATCCTGGCCCTGAAATCGGGATTTCTTCCGAAAATCGCGTGAGAAAAACCTATTTCAAAATCAGTGTTTGGAGGACCATTTAGTATTTGACCGTCTGATCCATGCCTTCCTCTCGAAAGATTGCCATAGTAATTCCAGGTAAGATCGATAATGTCAAAATTGGGAAGCATAAAAACGGCTTCGGCTCCCGCTCCCGCAGATGAATACCAATCACTCAGAATACGAGTCGAATCATAAAAGGCATTAACCCCCAACAGGACGTTTCTGCTTAAAACCCTTCTGTATCCAGCTCCAGACGAGACATCAACCCTGTGGTGCGCGCCCGCGAATGGTAGCCGCCAGTAATCCTGAAACTCTACGTGCGCCTGACCAAAAAGAGTTGACCCCCGACTCAAACCCAGGGGCACAAAAAAATCACCTGTCATCCGACCCCAACTCAGACTGTCACCAAAACTGTACAGGTAGCCGAGTCTGAGTTTGGGTATCTGAGGAAGAAATTCCTGAAACAAGTCATAATTTAGAGAAATTGTCTGGATTTCCGGGACCGGAAATTCCGAAAGTCCCGATGGAAGCGACAAAGGACGCGACGGCTTCAAGTCAGTTTCCAGCAGACCCGTTTTATAACTTGATCCCGTAGACCCAGTAGATGCCATAGACCCTGCCTGTGTTGATGAAACAGACAATAAAATGCAAAATGAAGCCAGTAACAGGACCGGGTAGACTCTGGGAAAAGTTCGCCTGAACAAGACTGACCTCCAGAACTGTGCTTCCAGGATTAACGTGGTCGATATATATCATAACTTCATAAGGTTGTATTCTTTTTTTAATTTTTTACATTATTGTTCGGTATACTTATTTTGAAATGGGATTGGAACAGGCAGAGGTTTAAGATGTGCGGAAGATTTATGTTGATAAGCTCTGGAACTGAAGTTGCCCATGCGTTTGAAGCTGAGCAGACCGGGGAGTTTGCAAAGCGATACAATATAGCCCCGACAGAGGATATCGTGGCAGTGGTAAAATTGGATCCTGAGCCTGGGCGTTTAATGGTGAGACTCAGATGGGGTATGGTTCCGTTCTGGGCCAAAGACCGGAGTATAGGAGCGCGTCTGATCAATGCGCGCTCAGAAACACTGGCTGAAAAACCGGCCTTCAGGAATGCTTTCAGATCCCGCAGGGCCCTTATACCATGTAATGGATTCTATGAATGGGATAAGACAACCAGGCCAAAAACTCCATATCTGATTGGGCTTCACAATGACGCCCTTTTTGGAATGGCGGCCATTTGGGATGAATGGATGGATTCTGACAACACGGTGTTACAGAGTTGCTCGATTGTGACAACCTCCGCCAATAACCTGGTTCAAAAAATACACGACAGGATGCCGGTCATAGTGAGACCGGAGCGCTACGCTGACTGGCTGGGCTCCAAGCCATTGTCCCCCGAAATATCATCCTCAATATTCCGGTCGTTTCCGAACGAACTTATGCGTGTGCGGGCTGTCAGCACAAAGCTCAACAGGGCTGGTTACGATCAGGCTGACTGTTTGGAACCCGCAATGGGAAGTCTATTTGATCAGGATCAAGTTGTTTGAAAGGCAAAAAAGTCAATCAGAAGGATTCATCTGTAGTGACGACAGTGTCATCAAACAACCGTGAAGTAAATTCTTCTATCACAAAATTCAGGTGGGTTCGCATGGCGACTTCAGCTCTATCAGGGTCCCGATCACGAATGGCTTCATAAACGCTCCTGTGATGCTGCAGGATCAGTCTTTGATCATCGCGATCGACGAAGACCTTTTCTCTGGCAAGTTCTATGGCCCCTCTAATAAGTTGAAAAACGCTGCCAATCAAATGTGCAAAGATAACATTGTGGGTAGCCGAAGCTATTTCCATGTGAAACTTTGCATCCATCTCAGGTCTGATTTCGTATGATTTGAAATCCCTCTCCATCTCAAGCAGACATTCGAGCATTCTGTCGACTTCGATGTCTGTTCTCGTGGTAGCGGCTTTCCTCGCTGCCCAAACTTCCATGAATGCGCGCACTTCAGTGAGATCAATTATATTCCGATTATCCTCGTCCAGAAAAATTTCTATGGGATCCTTGATCGATTGTTCAGCTATGTTCCTGACAGTAGTTCCGCCACCTTTTATGGATTCAAGCATTCCCTGTAACTCAAGTATCTGAATCGCCTCTCTTATCGAAGGCCTGCTTACGCCCATCATTTCGGCAAGTTCAGGTTGAGAGGGCAATTTTTCCCCCACTCTGTAGACACCTTGGACAATAGCCTTCTTGAGCTGGGTAGCGACCTTCTCAGACAACCTTTCAGGCCTGATCTTCCTGAAAATTGAATGATTTGATTCTTCGAATGACTGTTTATGGTTCATAGCATCATTCCTACACGATGCGTGTAATCATGTCAAGCAAAACAGTATGTCATGTTGTAAGACAACTATACTTTTTTGTTGACAACCTGGAAATCTGTTATAGTATGTGTACAGCTTCTTCCTCAAGAGGGTCCCACAAAATGAAAGATTTGGTTGTCTCCAGACTTCAGGAAGCCTTGGGCAAGAGTAAGGTCTTGACATCCGAGACGGAACTCTACTGTTACTCTTATGACGCTACCCCCCTTGTCAGTTTTCAACCTGACGCCATTGTGAAAGCGCAAAATGAGGAAGATATATTCAGGACGCTCGAATTTGCGGCTTCAGAAGGTCTTCCGGTCACTACCAGGGGATCAGGAACAGGTTTGAGCGGTGGATCCATCCCGGTAGACGGTGGCATAGTGCTTCTGACTACGGGCATGAACAGGATTCTGGAGATCGATGCGGATGACTTGTCGATAACGGTTGAACCCGGAGTAATTACAACTGCGGTTCACAATGCTGTAGAGGCATTGGATTTGTTCTATCCGCCTGACCCCGGTAGCATGAAAGTATCAACCATTGGGGGAAATGTAGCGGAAAACGCTGGCGGCTTACGGGGACTAAAATATGGGATTACAGGCGACTACGTCATGAGCCTGGACACATATTTCATTGATGGTTCGAAGGTCAGATACGGCACAAAGTGCGTCAAAGATGTTGCCGGATATAACGTTACCAAGTTTTTGGTGGGAACTGAGGGAACCATCGGCATCTTCTCCAGGATTGTTCTCAAACTGGTTCCCAAACCCAAGACAAAGAAAACTTTTCTGGCGCTTTATGACGACGTCATCGACGCCTGCAAGACTGTTTCTGCCATCATATCCAGAAAAGTTATCCCCTCAACTCTCGAACTGATGGACAATGTGACAATCAACTGTGTGGAGGACTATGCGAACATCGGCCTGCCAAGGGATGTTGACGCCTTGCTCCTCATTGAGACTGATGGTCACCCGGCTGTAGTGGAAGAAGACGCTGCGGTAATAGAATCCGCCTGTCAGGAAAACCACGCCCGCACTTTAAGAATGGCAAAGAGTCCTCAGGAGGCTGAAGAGTTGTTTACCGCCAGAAGGATGGCTTTGTCGGCATTGGCAAGATCAAGGCCCACGACCATACTTGAGGACATAACTGTCCCGAGGCCCGCAATTCCGGAAATAATGGCTTGCATAAGAGAGATGGCCTCAAGATTTAACATACGGATCGGCACGTTTGGACACGCCGGTGACGGCAACATGCACCCCACGTGTCTGACTGACGAGCGCGACCATGATGAAATCCGCAGGGTCCACGAGGCCTATCAAATCATATTCGACAAGGCTATAAGCCTTGGTGGCACAATATCTGGAGAACACGGCACTGGTTACGCCAAGAGCAAGTATCTTCCGGCCATGGTTGGTCCCAAAGCCATCGAGGTGATGAAGAAAATAAAGACTGCTTTTGACCCGGATCATCGCCTAAACCCTGGAAAAATTTTTCCGAGGCAGGAGCGATGAAGCCATGGACCACAAAATAGACTACGACAAAATTTCGAGATCGTTCGCAACGTTGGACATTCATGATTACGGAGACGTTTTACAATGCATGCGTTGCGGTTTGTGTATCAACGCTTGCCCGACATACCGAACTGACGGTGTAGAAACAGAAACTCCGCGTGGGCGAGTGGCCATGATCAAGGGCGTCATCGATGGAAAGCTTCCTGCAAACGAGGAGTTCATCGAGCATATTTACGACTGCCTGAATTGCCAGAATTGCCAGACAGTCTGCCCGGCTGGCGTTAAGGCAGGAGAGCTTGTTCTTGAGGCAAGACACAGGATCGAGGAGAACAGACCCCAGCCTATTATCAAGAAATTCCTTCTAAATTACGCAATATTGAGTCAACAGCGGCTGGCAAGGTTCATGATCCCGTTAAAGTTGTATCAAAGACTGGGTTTGCAGGCTGTTATTCGAAAATACGACATTTTAAAACTCATTTCTGAGGACCTGAGGCTCATGGAGGCCTTGCTTCCTCCCCTACCCTCCAGGCCGCTATCGGAAGAACTGCCGGAAGAAATTCCTGCCAGGGGACGTGAAAAGGGGCGGGTAGGTTTTTTTCTTGGTTGCGCCATGAATCTGATTTTCGCAGATGTCAGCAGGGCGTCGATAGACAATATTTCCAGGGCCGGTTACCGGGTGATCATACCTAAGGAAGTACAATGCTGCGGAACCCCTAATATTGCGGAAGGAGAGCGTAGGATCTACAGGGAAATGGCAAGAAACACCATAGGCTATTTCGAATCCCGCGGTGTTGACGCAATTGTAACTGACTGCGCAGCGTGTGGTTCCGAGTTGAAAGCTTACAAGGAGATTTTCCACAAAGACAGTAGACTCTCCCTGAAGGCCAGTGAATTTTCATCCAGGGTTAGAGACATTTCGGAGTTCCTGGATGCCAGTATTGACAGTTCAGTGGCTTTTGGATCTATTTCCAAAAAAGTTTCATTTCACGATCCATGTCACCTGAGACATTCCCAGAAATTGATATTCCCGCAAAGAAACCTACTTAAAAGGGTGCCCGGACTGGACTACCGCGAATTGTCCGATGAGGGCCAATGTTGTGGTTCTGCAGGCATTTACAACATTACTCACCGTGAACGTTCAATGAAGATATTGGGAGCAAAAATTGATTCGATCGATAAAACTGGGGCTGAGACAATTGTCAGTTCCAATCCGGGCTGCCTCATGCAGCTCATGTATGGAAAACGTCAATGGGGGAAATCTTGGGACGTTACTCATATTTCTCAGTTGATAAACCAATCCCTGAAATTAGCTGACTGACCGGAAATGGTGGGCTTTGGAGGAGCGAGAGGGGGGAACCCGGAATCATCCCGACCTGTTAGCCTTCAATAACAAGACTATCATCTGATGGGTTAGATTTAACGCATGTATTTGGTCTTTCCGGCGGATTTTAAATGCCGCTGAGATACTCTTGAGTGTGACGCAGGAGGTATAGAGATGGCCTGGCAGCAGGTTTATGATCCCCTAAACAGCATGGCTCTGTCCACAATGTTCGCGGCGGTGCCAATAGTGGTGCTACTTGGCACCCTGGCCTTTTTGCACATGAAAGCTCACTGGGCTGCAATACTTGGCCTGATTAGCGCTTTGGTGGTTGCAGTAGTAGTATTTGGTATGCCTGGCCAAATGGCTGGCGCTACAGCGCTATACGGGGCGGCTTTCGGTTTACTCCCAATTGGCTGGATAGTTGTCCACGTCATTTACATGTATCGCTTGACGGTCGAAAAGGGACAGTTTCAGATTCTTCAGGACAGTCTGACGACGGTGACCCAGGATCGCAGGCTTCAGTTGGTGCTCATAGCATTTGCGTTCGGAGCTTTCTTCGAGGGAGCGGCAGGATTTGGAACGCCTGTGGCGGTAACATCAGCCATTCTCATAGGTTTAGGATTCGGCCCATTGCAGGCTTCTGGTCTGTCGCTGATAGCGAACACTGCTCCGGTAGCCTTCGGCGCTCTTGGGATTCCGATCATAACCCTGGCGGCGGTCTCAGGCCTCGATGTCCTTAAGTTGAGCGCTATGGCCGGTAGACAATTACCTTTCTTTTCCATACTTGTTCCTTTCTGGCTGGTATGGGCTTATGCGGGCTTCAGGGGAATGATTGGCGTGTGGCCTGCCATCCTGGTTGCAGGTGTATTCTTCGCAGTTCCACAGTTCCTGGTTTCAAACTTCCATGGGCCATGGCTGGTCGACATTGTCGCATCATTGTCATCCCTGGCGGCTGTAACCCTTTTTCTGCTTGTTTGGCGTCCTAAGGAAATCTGGGGCGCAGATGGAACTGCTGGGACTACAAAAGCCCGCGGTTCTCATGACCATTCCACAGGGCAGGTAGTGAAGGCATGGACGCCGTGGCTAATCCTGAGTGTTCTTGTTTTTATCTGGGGTTTGCCTGAATTCAAGAAATATCTCGACGGTCTGTTCGTCTACAAGTATGCGATTCCGGGCTTGCACAACCTCATAGAGAGGGTTCCACCTGTAGTAGCCAAGGCTCATCCGGAGGCTGCTGTATACAACTTCAACCTCCTGTCAGCAACAGGCACAGGAATACTTCTGGCCGCCATCATTTCCGGACTGTTCATGGGATACGGATTCAAGGGCCTGTTGAAAGTATACGGACAGACACTTTACATGGTGCGCTATTCAATACTGACCATCGCTGCGATGTTGTCCCTGGGCTTTGTCACAAGGTATTCAGGAGTTGACGCTACGCTGGGATTGACGTTTGCCATGACAGGAATGTTCTATCCATTTTTTGGAACGCTACTGGGCTGGCTGGGCGTTGCGCTGACAGGTTCCGACACATCCTCGAATGTTCTCTTTGGAAGCCTTCAACGAATAACTGCGGAACAGATAGGCATCAGCCCTGAATTGATGGCTACTGCCAACAGCACCGGTGGTGTCATGGGTAAAATGATCGATGCTCAGAGCATCGTTGTGGCAAGCACGGCAACACAGTGGTATGGCCACGAGGGTGACATCCTGAGGTATGTCTTTTTCCACAGTATTGCGCTGGCGGCTCTTGTGGGAGTTCTGGTTTTCCTGCAAGCCTATGTTCCACCTTTTACCTACATGGTTGTCAGGTAAGGTTCATGGATGACAAAATCGGCTGTCGAACTGACAGCCGATTTTGTTTTAAACATTTGGCTCAAGGTTGTGTCCACTAGGGATTGGACCAGTTTAACGTCACAGGAAGTGGCAGATGAATAAAGGTCTGCAGATAATCTGTTAGCGCAAATGGATGGGTCGATTTATAATGCCCGTGGAAACTGGGACTGCTTTTTCCAGAGGGACTGCCATGGCTTATCCTGTTAAATTGTTTCTCGTCTTTGGGGTGCTAGTGGCGCTCTATTTCGTATTGCGTTCCATGTTCGACAGAATGATTGACTCCCTGTCCAGAGACATCGTCAGGTATTTGAAATCCCGCGAAGCCTTCGGTCCCATGACAGCCATCGAAGTACCCGTCATGTTGGATGTCAAAACCGGTGGGTCAATTATATGTTACTTTCACAAAAGGGCCATGAAAGAGCTTGAAGATGAAGATCTAATATTTAGAACTAACCAGGGTAAATATTTTGTAAAGTTATGAAAAAGATTTTCTGTTTTTGATGGTGTTTATTTGACAATGATCCAATCGTTACATGATAAACAGACATTCGTGACAAGATTTTTAACCTGTTGAATCGATGCGTCATCAGGAGACGGTTTAGGTCAATTTACAAACCTTCTGTTAACAGATTTTTTTTCGCAAACTCAAGGGCCAAGAAGCCTTGTGAATCAATTGAGGTGAATCATGAGGGTGCAGTTATTCGCTACCTGTTTAATTGATACTTTTTATCCGGAGACGGGCGAAGCCGTACTCAGGTTGCTTCGACATTTTGGTGTGGATGTAAGTTTTCCGAAGGAGCAGACCTGCTGCGGCAAACCTCCCAATAGTGGTGGTCACGCCAAACAGGCCAAAAAAGCCGCCGAGCATTTCATCTCTGTTTTCAAGGGATCCGATCCTGTGATTATTCCATCCGGCTCGTGCGCTTCAATGGTCAAAAACCACTATCCAGAAATGTTTCATGATGACCACAGAATGTTTGAAGCAGCCAATGAGCTTGCTTCACGAACCTATGAACTGACTCAGTTTCTGGTACACGTCCTGAAGGCCCACGAAAGAGGATTCACAGGAAACAGGACCATCACTTATCACGCCTCATGTCAATTGACCCGTGAGCTCGGTGTTCGTGAAGAGCCTATCACCCTCATCAACTCAATTGAGGGCTCCGAATTTCTTCCGATGCCTTCCGCTGATCGCTGTTGCGGTTTTGGTGGTGTATTCATGGCCAAGTTACCGGAGGTCTCGATGGCGCTGGCGGATGAGAAACTCGACACTATCCTGGAAACGGGAGCCAACACGGTTACTGGCTGTGACCACGGTTGCCTCATGAACATTTCTGACGCTGTGAAACGTCGTGGGGCTAATGTGGATGTGAAGCACATAGCGGTGATCCTTGCGGAGGGACTCAAATGAAGAGCACAGCAGGTCCGATTTCATTCAAATCCAACGCAGCCAGCGCATTGAAGGACCCTAGCCTGCGTGCGGCCATGCGGAATATAACCGGCAGTTTTGGAAAAAAACGTATCGACGCTATCGGGGACAATCCTTTTGAGGAGTGGCGGGAGAAAGCGTCCGCGATCAGGATGAATGTGCTGGATAACCTGGAAGAATATGTGGACATGTTCGCCCGCAACGCTACCAAAGCTGGAGCTGTTGTGCATAGGGCCAAGGATTCGGGGACGGCTCGTGAGATCGTAGCCTGTCTGCTCAAGGATTACGGGGCCAAAAAGGTTGTCAAATCAAAATCGATGATCTCAGAGGAGATTCATTTAAACCCTTATCTGGAAAACAATGGCATCGAGGTGGTTGAAACCGATCTGGGTGAGTACATAATACAGTTAGCCAGGGAAACTCCCTCCCACATAATTGTTCCTGCAGTTCACAAGAGTCGTCAGCAGGTTGGTCAGCTCTTTTGCGACAAACTCGGTTGTGAATTTACCGATGACCCTTTCACTTTAACCAAGACAGCCAGAAAAATTCTTCGCGAGGAATTTCTGAGCGCTCAGGCAGGAATAAGCGGATCTAATTTTGCCATAGCCCAGACAGGTAGCATTTCGCTAGTCACCAACGAGGGAAACGGTCGAATGTGTACTACGTTGCCACCTCTGCACATCGCCATTACCGCTATCGAAAAGATTTTGCCAAAGGTTTCGGATCTGACACATTTCCTGAGGCTTCTTCCGCGTTCAGCAACCGGACAAATCCTGACAAGTTATTTTTCTCTCATAACAGGCGCAAGGAAGGAGGGAGACGCTACTGGAGCAAAACATCTCCACATAGTTCTGCTGGATAACGGTCGTTCACAGGTTGCAAAGGGTGAATTGCGCGAGATCCTGAAATGTATAAGGTGCGGCGCCTGCATGAATGTTTGTCCGGTATACGGTGTTATAGGCGGGCACGCGTACGATTCGACCTACCCTGGTCCTATGGGCGTAATATTAAGCGCGGTTCTCAACGGTCTTGAGCGATCTCATCCGCTGCTGGACGCTTCAACTTTGTGTGGAGCGTGCTCGGATGTTTGCCCGGTGAAGGTGCCTCTGACCAAACTAATAAACAGACTACGGGAAATCAAAGTGGAGAGCGGGCTATCGCAGGAGACTGAAACAATAGGGATGTGGGGCTTTGGTCTGGCGGCCAAGCATTCGAAGTTATTTGAATTTGGTCAAAAGGCAGCCAGTGTGGTCTGGCCATTGGCCCGGATACTCGACAGACAAACGATCGACAGACTACCTAACCCGGTTTCCACGTCCTTCAAAAGGAGGGTCTTGTGAAAGACGAACACATCATAAAGCGGTTTATGGAAAATGCGGCCAAGGTAGCGGCTGATCCGGTGAGGGTATCTGACACCAGGCAGATGAATTCGGCTCTTGCAACCATAACAGCGAAAGCAGGCTCAATCTTCCTCAGGAAAGTCACAGACATTGAAAAGTCTGTTCGTGTACCTAAAGATAGGTTAGTATCTGACTATGCTGATGCGACATTCACGATCGAACAGGTGGATGGCGCCATAGCGGAAACCGGAAGTGTCATCTGCACGAGCGCTAACGGAAGGGCTGTCCAGTCAAGTCTTTTGCCAGCCCATCACATAGCGATCGTCAAGGCTGACACAATTTACGAGACCCTGGATGATTTTTTCAGTAGTTTTACTGAGGGGCCTCCAACAAACATAACCCTGATATCCGGACCAAGTCGAACTGCGGACATAGAACTAACACTGACTATTGGGGTCCACGGCCCGGAACAGGTTTCAATTATTGTCGTGTAGTTACGGAAACTCATGAATTTGCTAGTATTAAACAATGGGAGCTCATCACTCAAGTATACTCTGTTTGACATGGCAACCGAAAGGCCGATTCTCTCGGGAACCATTGATAGAATTGGCCTGGAAAACTCGTGCCATTTATTTGAGGCGTATAATTCTGAGGGTGAAAGGATTGATCTGATCATAAATGACCACGGGGCGGCGCTCGATGAAATGTTCAGGATCATACTTGAACGTGGCTCGATTGCGAGCCTGGATGAGCTAAAAGTGATATGCCACCGTGTGGCGCATGGCGGAAGATTCAGGGATCCGGTACAAATCACACCGGAGGTGATCTCGGAGATCAGGAGGATGACGCCATTTTTTCCCCTCCATCATCCTGCGATCGCGATGGGAATTGAGGAGTCCATTTTCAGGGCTCCTCATGCGATTCATGTTGCGGTTTTTGACATGACGTTTCACAAGACAATACCTGACGTTGCAGCGATTTACGGTTTACCGTACCGGTACTTTGCGGAAAAGGGTTACCGAAAGATCGGGTATCACGGTCACTCCAATGAGTATGTTTCAGATCAGGCCGCCCGCTTTCTGAAAAAAGATTTGTCTGACCTGAAGCTCATATCCTGCCATCTGGGAAATGGTTGTTCCGTCACGGCAATTGACGGTGGAAAATCAATTGACACCACCATGGGGATGACATCTGTTGAAGGCCTCATGATGGGCACGAGATCGGGAGATGTCGATCCAGGGCTGATTCCGGTAATCATGAAGGAAGATTCAATAAGTCCTGATGGATTGATTGACCTTTTGTACAGGAAGTCGGGACTACTCGGGGTGAGTGGCCTTTCACGAGACATGCGAGAAATTAGCTTGGCAGCGGCCGGTGACAACCCGAGGGCCAAGTTGGCCCTGGATGCTTTCTGCTACAAGATCAAAAGAGCCATAGGAAGCATGCTGATGGCGCTAGGTGGTTGTGATGCGCTCATTTTTACGGGTGGAATTGGACTTCACAGCGATGTCGTTCGTAAGAAGACATTGAAGGGAGCAGAGGATCTGGGCTTTTGCCTGGATCATAGACTCAACAGTAGCTGTGGCAAACATGACCACACGGACGTGACTGATATCTCTTCAGAGAATTCAAGAGTAAGAATACTGGTGATAAAAACCTTTGAGGAGATCATAATGGCGCGCCAATCATTAAAGCTCGTTGAGGAATTGAACGGCCAGCGTCAGGCAAACTGAAAACAGACCTCTATCAAATTGAAACAATCCTCCTTTGCAGTCAGTTTACCATTACTTCCTGAGGATATGTCACAAATGGAAAAATTCGGAGTAGTTCTCGGACGTTTTCAGGTCCTTCACAACGACCACATCAAATACATCCTCGCTGGTAAACAGAGATGTGATCAGCTGATAATTGGGATCACCAATCCAGATCCTACCCTGACAGGATCAGATGAAGCCAATCCCACCAGGAGTCTTTCTTCTTCGAATCCTTTGTCCTATTTTGAGCGATATTTGATGGTTAAAGCGGCCATGATAGAGCATGGCCTGGCATATTCAGAGTTCAGCGTCACCCCTTTCCCAATTAACTTTCCGGATCTTTACAAATATTACGTCCCAACTGAAGCAGTATTCTACATTACGATATACGACGACTGGGGCAGGCGAAAAAACGAACTTCTTGGCAGAGCTGGATTAAGAACTGAGGTTTTGTGGGACAAAGCTCCGGATCAAAAGGGACTTACCGGCTCGCATGTCCGGACTCTGATTGCTCAGGGCGGTCAATGGGAGAACTGTGTGCCGAAAAGTGTGGCGGCCCTGATCAACGATTGGAGAATTCCAGCCCGTCTCAGGAGCGCAATGCGGGGCTGACAGCAGCTTAAACGGTTGTCCGAACGTAAATATCACCCTGTAAGGTATGAGCCTTTACAGACTTGATTGCCCGGATCACCTGATCCGCCCCCAACCATCGCCTGCTTGCCAATTCTGCAGATTCCCCCAGTGTGTAGTTGAACTCGCAGTTTCCCAGAGCGCTCAGGTGTTCAACGCATTTGACAGCGGAATCCATGAATTCCAGGTGATACTCGAGCGAAGCAGCTTTCAAGGGTTGACTCAAACTTGTGATTACCTCGGATTCGTAACCTTCAGTGTCGATTTTGCAGAAGTCTGGAACTCCGTACTTTGCTATCAGACTGTCCAGGGAGATCACCCTGACTGTCTCCATGGAACTCCATTCAAAATGTCTGAATCTCCCACTTCTTTTGACGGCTGAAATCCACTCACTGGACATTGAAGAAAGCTGATTTCTGACATCGCTCTTCCAGATGTGACTGACAGTGTCATTTGCGCCAATAGCCAGGTTCTCGATACAGACTAAAGGATTGTTTTTGAACTTTCTGTTCAGGACGGCTACGCATTCCTTTTGAGGCTCCACTGCGATTACCCTGGCTCCACGGGCCACGAAAAGTTCCGTCTTCCATCCATAATTCGCCCCAATATCAAAAACCAGATCCCCCTGTTTCACAAAACCAGAAATGAATTTGATGGATTCTGACCGGTTATAAGTTCTTTTCAGCCATTTGGCCAAAAGCCTGGCCCGGGAATAGGCGCGCAGAAGTCTGTTCAACAAGGAGCTGTTCATCTACCGATATTTTTGTGAATTGGAATTGTGGCCAAAATTAATGCGCCCTACTGCCCCTTGATGAACGACTCAGTCATCTCGTGAGCCTGTTCATCAGTAAACTGTTTTGGCGGGCGTTTCATGAATAGCGCCGACGGCCCGACAAGAACCCCTGCGGTCTGCCTATCCAGAGCGAGCTTCATGCATCTTATGGCGTCTATTACTACCCCTGCTGAGTTAGGTGAGTCTTCTACGGACAGACGAAGTTCCAGATTCATGGGAACATCTCCAAATAAGCGACCCTCCATACGAATGAAACAGACCTTGTTGTCGTTTTGCCAGGGAACGTAATCGCTTGGCCCAACGTGGATATTATGTTCAGGCATCGGTTCGGAGCACACTGACTGAACGGATTCGGTTTTTGATTTTTTCTTTGAAGACAATCTGGATCTGTTCAACATGTTAAGAAAATCGGTGTTACCGCCTGTGTTCAACTGATATGTCCGATCGAGCTTCACTCCTCTTTTCATGAAGAGATCCACCAGAGTCCTGTGCGCTATGGTCGCCCCTAGTTGAGATTTCACATCATCGCCTATGACTGGAAGCCCACGTTCCTCAAATTTACGGGACCATTCAGGGTCAGTTGCTATGAATACGGGTATACAGTTTACAAGACCCAAACCTGCTTCAAGAGCGCATTCCACATAAAATCGTGTAGCCTCCTCAGACCCTACTGGCAAATAGTTCAGGAGAATCTCCGCTCCTGAGTCCATGAGCTCCTTGACTATCTGCTCTTTCGAAGCTTCAGGCTCACCCGATGGCTGGAAGGCGACCTTTGTGTCGTAATCAGACATGTGCTCTGAAATTCCATCCATGATTCGTCCCATCTTTACTATTACAGGCGATTGAGGGATGTCATGACAAAATCTGGTGGTGCAGTTTGGAGCCTGAAAAACAGCCTCATCCAGGCGTCGTCCCACCTTGCGCACATCGATGTCGAACGCTGCGACTATTTCTATGTCTGGGACAGAATATTCTCCTATCATGGCACGGGTAAGACCACACTTTTCAGAACCTTTGGAGTCCGAATAATAGTGAATCCCCTGTAACAGCGAGCTCGCGCAATTTCCCACTCCTACTATCGCTATTTTTATTTTCCCCATTGTTCTTTCCACCATCCGGTTTCTGGTCATCAGGAAATCTGTCAAAAATTCGATGGCCCTCTGATAGCCACCTGCCTGATGAGTCCTGAGCAGAGCAACTTCAGCATTCACACTTGGGTTATCGAAGCTCTGGGCGAAGTTGATTCTCACGAATGCCGACTAATTGACCGCCAACGTGACCAACTTTACAACTGGGTTGGTCCCCAATTAAAAAATCGCCTTCTGTAAGCGTCCGCACAAGAGAAATAATTAATGACCCGGCAAGGATTTGCTGGACACAGTAACATATCTGTTAGAACATTAGTAGCCAGCCTGAAAGCATAAATCGTGGCGGCCGCAGTGGGGTCTCGATAACCAGCCTGTTTATCCAACCCAAGGGAGGTCCAAAGCAAATACCCCCATCCTGAAGACATCGCTTTCATACTGGAGATTAAACATGAGTGATACGAGTGACAAATCCTGGAAAACCAAGCCTACTGACAGATTCATGCTGAAGTGGATAAAACTTAATCTGTCAGCCAGGATCACCCCAAAAATAGCCCCTATAGGCTTTCTAAAGCCCTGGATGATAACCTTGACGGCAATGCTGATAGGTGTTTATGCCGGTGTGGTCTATGCCAGAGGATGCGGATTTACCGCAGGTCTGCTCGCATTAATAGCACAAACACTGGATGGTGTAGATGGACAACTGGCTAGAATGACACATCGACAATCCAGCGCGGGAGCATTTCTGGATTCGGTTCTTGACCGCTATTCCGATGGCGCTCTAGTCATTGGATTGATCCTTTACAACACCAGAATGAATCCCGAAACATACCTGGGACCTATCCTGTTTGTTGGGGCGCTGGCCTTAATTGGCAGTGGCCTGATAAGTTATACAAGCGCCAGAGCCGAAAATCTCAACCTTGAAATGGGAGCTCCGACTCTGGCAAGTAAGGGAACGAGAACTGCCATAACCATAGTATGCGCCCTACTGAGCCCAATATCCAGTTTGATACCTTTGGCAGGACTGATATATTTGGCCATTCACACTAACTCGGTTGTAGTCTGGAGAGTTGCCAAGACTTGTAATTGAGGGCTGGGATTCACGACTGGCTAAAACTCGCGGCCCATCCATAGAGTTCCAGTTCTGAACAATTGTCGCATTCCACCATGAGTCTCAACCCACAAGATTCGTGGTGTGATATTTCATCTGTAACATAGAAATCCACGCCGGCGGCGAGGGAAGCCTTTTTTGTGAGACTCCCGAATTGCGTCCATGATATGGGGTTGGCCGGTGAAGCGAACATCCTGAGAGATTGATTTGCGTTCTTCACCAACACGGATGCGCTAATTCTGTTGCCGCAGGCATCCAGGCCCCTGGGTGAGCCTACTAACCGCAAGCCTTCTGCCTGACTTGTATAAGTGATCTCAACACTGCTGACTCGAGGGCTATCCTTCCCGGAAGCCTGCATGCCGGCAGCGAACTGGATCGTTTTGTTTTCAGTATCCCAGCCTCCTTCCTCAGACCACGCGTCTTCAGAAAGCTCTGCCATCTCCTCTGACGACATCTTGTTGGACGAAACACTCAGGGCCGATTTTAATCCGCCAATCATCTCATTAACTTCAGGAGAGCGCCAGGATCCATTAGCGTCCAGGAACTTCCACACACCTGACTCCATGCTTAGGATCTTACGCCATGAAAAATCCCTGAATATACTCCAGCTATCGCCACCATCAAAACTGACTGCATAAGAAACAGTTGAATCTCCGGGTTTGAATTCCCTGATACTGACAGATTCGACATGATCCCAGGAACCGCTTGATGCAAACAGTTCCGGTTCGGTATGAATGATCATCATGGTCTGTGGATGTACAGGTTGCGCAGCTTCGACCAGTTCTATCTCATCAATGCACAAGTATTGAGGATGTCCACAATTCTGTTCAACGTGGAATCGGTAATACTGAAAAGCTGTATCATTGTAGAAATGAAAATATCCAGGCTCTTCTAATGGAATCCATGAGTTTGCCGTCTGAATGAGGTTCGTCCCCTGATGCAATATCGTCCAGTTTTCATTGTCATTCGAGCTTTCCAGACTCCAGGCCCCGGGGACAGCATTGGATTCGCTTTCAAACGTCCTCCATCGGTACCTGTTTATGACTTTTCCATCTCGACCAAAATTGTAAGTTATCCATCCGATAGTGTTGTTGACCGCAGTCAACCATCTCCTGTTTGGACCAAACTCATCATCAAAAACCTTGTAGGCTTCATACGCTGTTGTCTGTGAACTGAAGAAAACGTTTTCCGAATTAGTCAAAGCAGGAACAGCATCTATTGAGGAGGTGTTTCTGAGACCGTCAAAATCCCTCCCAGATGATATGGTTATTCCATCAGAGTTCAGGCTTACACCACGGATGCCCAACACCGGTTGAGATGCGGTGACAGAATCCAGAACTATCTTTGTATAACCGCCTGGAGATGATTCGCTTTCCATCCACACTATGCTCCTCTGAGAGTCAACAAATTCGACAATCATACCAGCTTCTGTTTGGGACAAACCCTCTGAAGAATCAGCGGATGCCAGTTTTCTGAAACAGCAGTTAAATGTAGTTTGTTCAGCAGTGTAGTCTGCCACTATGACAAGTTCATCTTCCGTTGAAAGCGGATCCACAAGGTGTACCGAATTATAGGCGGGGTGGTTGAAACCATAAAAACGGACAAGATGTCCAACGTCCAGACTGTGTCCAATTGCCGGAAACCCTACTCTCCCATTTCCTTTGTCTGACAACTCCCCGTACCCAAAAAACTTCTCTTCTCCCTCGAAATGGCCTTGAACACCATCATCGACCTCCCAATAGACACATTCACCCTGAAAATTGTCCCATGCAACCCGTGATATGCTGCTCAATTCCACTGAGCATTTTAAACCGGATGTGGCGACAATCGGTGTGACCACCCCTGAATCCGCATCGTGTCTCGCAACGGACAGACTCATGTCTATTGCGCTTTGGTCCTTGAAGATGTCGCAGAACCCATTTACAAAGCCCACGGAAACTGTCCCATTCTTTATGGCCAGGTTCAAAAACAAGAGCTGCACATTGTGCCCCATCGATGTTAAAGCCATTTTTTCGAGCGTGGGAATCTCAATTCTATTTTCTATAACGATTTCTTCAAGAAACCTCTGCGTCTGAATCGTTCTTTCCTCTGCAAGCCTGGATTTTTGCCACGCCTCTTCTACAAGATCACGCATTCTATTCAAAGCGCTCTGATCAGCTACATCCGTGGGCACAAAAGCTGTGCCATCATAGATGTAGAACTGCCCTAGCTGTGGTTTTCCGACTATCGGTTCCCCGAGCAAATGGTCCGCATCCCCCACTACTAATGTCATTTTGACACCTCCCATTCAAATTTATGAGTTTTTTGACGAATGTTCTGATAATTTGACTGAAGAATAGCTTTGACAGGCTTAAGCATTTATTAACTTATTAGGCTAATAATCCATCGCGCCTACGTCAACCATTAGTTGAAAAAGTCTCTAGAACCCTTAGTTGAGCAGGAGGAACGATTATGGATGAAGGTTCTCAGGCCTGCGTGCAGGTTAATTTATCTGACGAGGACATCTTCAGGGCCATGTCGGAAATCCCTGGCCACCTGGACATAAGCCTTGGTGATTTCAGGGAGATTTACGTCAAGGCATACGAACAGGCTATTAAACGCTTCACACGGGAAATAAAATGTTCCGAAATAATGACGCGCGAAGTCTTTAGTTTATCTCAGGATGATAGCTTGCAGAATGGCGCGTTGCTCCTGGCGCGCAATCATTTTTCGGGGGCTCCGGTTGTGGATTCAGTCTCAAAGGTTGTGGGGGTAGTTTCTCAAAAGGATTTTTTTCATACAGTAGGCGTTGGAGGTATAGAGACGGTGATGGAACTGATAGCAGAATGCCTCAGCGGTACCAGATGCATAGTAAACGGCTTACGTAAGGGTTTGATCCGGGACATTATGTCGCGTCCTGCGATAACGGCTTCTCCAGAGACATCGGCTCATGATCTGGCAGACTTGTTCATGCAAAAAAAAATAAACAGGGCTCCGATTGTTGATGATAATGGCATCCTGCTGGGCATGGTTACCCGAACTGACATCGTCAGATCCACTCTCATAAGGCCAATAGCATGAAATATCTGAGCAAAATGCGTGGTGGCGGTCAAAGTCCTCCGCGGGTAAGTGTGTCGGAAATTTTCTGGTCCTGGTTGGGCTCCCTGATCGGGATTGGCTTGATCACCTATTTAGATTCGGTCCTATTTCAGTCCAGCGAAATCGTTCTTCTGATTGGACCGGCTGGCGCTTCAGCGGTGCTGGTTTTTGGGGCAACCCGAAGCCCGCTCGCTCAACCGCGCAATCTTGTTGGTGGTCATGTAATATCGGCCATCATAGGCGTAATGGCCAGCAAACTTTTCGGCTCCAGTCTTGTGTTGGCATCCGCAGTGGCTGTTTCAACTTCCATTGCGATCATGCATCTCACAAAGACCCTACACCCACCTGGAGGAGCGACAGCGCTCATAGCTGTAATCGGAGGAGAGAAGATCAGGCAGATGGGACTATTGTATGTTGTCTTCCCGGCAGCTCTGAGTTCGATGATTTTGTTGATTGTCGCGGTTTTGTTCAATAACATGATCAACAGCCGAAGATATCCTGATCACTGGATTTGATGACCCGAGACCATTCCTGATGAAATCCATGTCCTTTGAGTGCGTCAAAACGACACCTCTATGAAGGATGCGCCCTGCCGCCAATTGCGAATCCGAGGTCCATCAAGGCCTCTTTAAGTCACACATCGCTGGAAGGAGAACTCATGGAACTAAAAATGAAAACTGGCGTCTGCCTGGTCTGTCTCGTGGCGCTCGCCACGACATTTATGGCGGTTCCTGCCTTTTCTTCAGACAAGTCCTCCATTGAATCGGCATACAGCGCGTGGCGCAACGCGCTAGATTCGCGCAACGCCGAACAGATTGTAGGGCTCTATGACGAGAAAGGAGTTTTATTGGCAACGTTTGAGGCTGAACCTCTTGTTGGTCATGACAGGATACGCCCGTATTTCATTGGTCTGGTAAAGCTTCCCAAACTCTCGGTCAAGCCGCAGACATCGATAATCAGAATTTTCGGGGATACGGCCGTGAACAGCGGGACATACGAATTCTCATACGAAAAGGATGGTAAGGTGATCTCAGTTCCGGCAAGATTCAGTTTCACCTACGCAAAGGGGCCATCGGGATGGAAGATTGTGGATCACCATTCTTCCGTTTTACCGACCAAATGACGCTTACTTGGCATAAACGGTATGGATGGTAACAGGATGCCAATCTCAAGGCATGAGTTGGCCAGCAGTCATCAAGTCGCTGGCATGGAGAATTTAAGACAGGGGAAGTCGGAGCTATAACAAGTGACGTGATCACTAATGGCTCCGACCCCCAGGTCTCGGATTCTGACAGGTAGGTTCAGGTTTTGTCTGTCAGGATGACGCTAGGCAAAAAGCCTGTCTCACTTTGCCGTAGCTTGTGCCCTCTCTTCATCGGTCATCTTCGACAGCCGTTCAACTTCACCTACATCCAGGCCTAGTCCTTTTGCCACACGAGTCCCATAATCCGCGTCTGCTTTGAAGAACACGGCAGCCTGGCGTAGCTGGATTCTCTTCAGGGCTCCTCCCAAGTGACCTACTATGTTGCCTACCAGATTGTCGCGGTCATAACTGGTCATTACGTTCCTGTACAGGTTGCCTGCCTGAACATAGTCATCCTGGGGATAGGTGTTGGGGTGTCTTCCGGCCATTCCTCCGACTTCAAACATCGGTTCGACGTATGCTGCGTCAGGCGCCGGTCCATTGAAACTGTTAGGCCAGTAATTGGGTCCTGGACCGCCGTTACTATCCACCCTCATGAAGCTGTCTCGCTGATAGCTGTTTTCTGGGGCATTCTTGGGGCGGTTAACAGGAATGAGGTGATAATTGGGTCCCAGTCTGTGGACATGGGTATCGTGATAAGAAAACAGCCTTCCCTGGAGCATTTTATCCGGCGATACGCCTATACCCGGGACAAAGTTGCTAGGATTAAATGCGACCTGTTCTATCTCAGCAAAATAATTTTCAGGGTTCCGGTCAAGAACCAGTCTACCTACCTTAATGGGAGGAAAATCCGAATGAGGCCAAACTTTTGTTATATCGAAAGCGTCAAATCGGTACGACTTGGCCTGCTCAAAGGGCATGATCTGCATTTCCAGCGTCCAGGATGGATATTCGCCACGCTGTATAGCGTCAAACAGGTCTCGTGTCGCATGATCCGGATCTTTTGACTTCATTTCATCAGCTTCCTGACGGGTCAGGTTCCTGATTCCCTGATCAGTTTTGAAATGATACTTGACCCAGAATACTTCTCCCTTCTCATTGTACCATTTGAAGGTGTGACTGCTGTAACCGTTCATGTTCCGATAGGTCGCCGGAGTTCCCCGGTCTGAAAACAGAACCGTCACCTGATGAATTGATTCAGGGGTCAGTGAAAGAAAGTCCCAGAACATGTTCGGATCCTTGAGGTTGGTCTGGGGGTTCCTTTTCTGGGTGTGGATAAAATCGGGAAATTTGATCGTGTCGCGTATGAAAAAGACCGGTGTGTTATTTCCAACCAGATCATAGTTACCTTCTTCGGTGTAAAATTTGACAGCAAATCCACGAGGATCTCTCTCCGCATCCGCTGAACCCTTCTCTCCACCGACTGTAGAAAAACGTGCTATAATTTCCGTCTTTTTGCCGATCTGAGACAGGAACTTTGCTTTGGTATACATCGTCACGTCCGCCGTAACCTCGAAGTAACCGTGAGCCCCTGCTCCCTTGGCATGAACAACACGTTCAGGAATGCGCTCTCTGTCAAAGTGCCCCAGCTTCTCTATCATGTGGACATCCTGCAGAAGAATTGGACCCCTCTGACCCGCTGTTATGCTGTTCTGATCGTCGCCAACAGGAATCCCAAAAGCCGTGGTTAGAGACTTCTTCTCGTCTGACATCTGCTACCTCCAGTTTTTTTCGATCTGATGACCGATTCGCGTTACAACAGGAATCTACAAATTGTACTCCGCCGCGTCATTTCAAGCCAGATCGGTCTTTGAATTGTTTTGTATTCCTGCCTAATAATAATTACTAATAACCTGCCACGAACATTTTGTAAAGGGTTTTCAATCCCTCTGACCCCTGCTCAACTGTTTTGGCGTCAAGAAACGGCTAAATAGCCATTTGCGTGTTGTCTACCAGTTTCTGAACTGTACATTCCGTATTTTTTTCATCCAGCCCCATGCAATCGCCGCATGTACCCTGAAGCTCAACGTGAACAGATTGAATTGTGGCGCAATTACTTAATTCATCGGGAATCTTTAAACTGTCTATTCCCGAGATGTATACATCCCTGACCAACCCACATTTTTTACAGACAAAATGGTGGTGAGGCTGGATGTTGGCGTCAAGTCTCATTCGATCGGACTGAATGTGGAGTCTTGAAATGACGTTGAGTTTTTCTAGTGTGGATGTAGTTCGATACACGGTGTCAAAGGAAATGGTTGGTAATTTCCTTCTTACCTTCCTGTAAATGGTCTCGGCGTCGGGGTGATCTTCAGACCGGGCTATTTCTTTAAAAATCACCAGCCTCTGATAAGTTATCTTCACACCTTCACGTCTGCACACTTCCATGAAGTCAGAAACCCTCTGATCCAGTTCTTCATTAGTGAGACTCATTTTTAAGCGCTTTCAGTGACTGTGACTACAGTTAAAGTATACCCTAGTAATATGGTGATGCTATAGGTTCCTGAAACTTAATACGGGCTCATCCATAAGGCAAGTCATAATTTCCGGCGGACCGTTTTTTGAAAAATGACGCTTCCAGATCGGGTGTGTGAGACATCTTTTGGAGACATTTGTCAAAGGTTCAAGAATGCGCCGGAAGATCACTGGCTCCCGGCGCCAGGCCTGAGGAGGTCAGGCTGCCAGTCTTTCACGTTTGATTATTTCTCCGCGTGAACTGATAACTATTTTATCAAGTGGTATCTGTTTTCCGGCCATTTTCATTCCGTATCTGATTATTTCTGGCAGGCCAGAGCAGCAGGGAACTTCCATTATTGCCACAGTCACACTTTTGATAGACGCAGTCTCAAAAATTTCTGCAAATTTTTTAATATAGGCCCTTGCGTCGTCAAATTTTGGACAACCGACCATGAGAGCTTTTCCAGTGAGTAAATCCTTGTGAAAGCTGGCGTATGCGTATGCGGTACAATCAGCGGCTACCAGCAGATCCGCATTTTTGAGGAATGAAGCGTTGCCTGGAACCAGTTTTATTTGAACGGGCCAGTGGCCGAGCGCCGAAGTGTTAGCCTCAAGTTCCACGGGGGCATTAGCGCACGCGCATGCGGAAGCCTGAGGCGCAAAAGTCTGAATATGAGTGGAAGGACATCCACATGCCATCGTTTCAGGCTTCTCGTGGTCGGCCTTATGTGCCAGTTCTTCCAGTCTGTGCTCAACTGCATCTTCATCGAAGTCATCCGCCTCGCGTTGAATCACTGTCAAAGCCCCTGTGGGGCACTCACCGAGGCAGGCTCCCAGCCCATCACAGTATCTCTCAGCCACCAATCTGGCTTTCCCGTCAACAATCTCCAAGGCGCCTTCTGCGCACGAGATTATACAGTTTCCACAACCATTACAGAGGTCTTCGTCTATTTCAATAATATTTCTCATTTTTTTCATGGCTATTATCCTTTCTGTATTTCTGGGGCGACAGACCTCGGTCTGTTTATTTCCCATGGTTGTCTTGGGTAAATTTATCTAGTTAAGGGCATCTATCATTTCTTTTCCCAGAGCCCTCCCTGAATCTGTGAGCAATTTTTCTTCCAGGATACGTCCAGCCTCAGAAGGTGTAATAACCGATTTCTTGAGTTTCTCCTGAATGTTCGCTAACAGGTCAGAATCGTAAACTACTTTGAAGTTAGAGGTTTCGTTATTTCCTGGATGGTGATGCCTGGAAATTATTTCGCAGACTTCATCGATCATTTCAGGTTTTGCATCAAGTCTCTCCAATATCTCTCTGGCGACTGCGGGCCCCTCCTTCTCCTGATATTGCGCATCGTCACTGTTGTATTTTTTCATGGCTTCAACTGCTCCGATGTCGTGAAGATAGGCGGTAGACAGCACTACTGGGGCCGAAGCGTTCTCCATAATTGCCAGTTTCTCTGCAAACCCGGCAACCCGAGCTGAATGACCAATTCTTTTAAAGTCAGTCTTGAAATAGAGTTTCATCTGTATTGCCACCCTATCCTTGAAAAGATCCTCTTTCTGTTTGATCAGTTCGGGTGGCAAATCCCCAAAACATTGTTCCGCAAACTGGCAGTGAGCCGCGCAACCAAAATCCATCTTGGGATTAAGAACCTGATGCCCGCAGCTCTTACACCTGCGCCGGGTTTCATCCTTGAAAAATTCGACGGTTCCTCCGCATTTAGGACATGTCGCATCAAATATTGCGTCGAATTTCCAATACCTGGGGTCTTGTCCTGGGCATTTCATGGTCCTTCTCCTGATTGTCAGCTTTAGAGCAAAGCTGTCTGGTAAGCGCCTGATGACTGTTATGGTCATCAGGCGCCACAGTGTTGACTTGAAAATCTTACTAGTCTTGATGTTAGAGATTGGCCAATGAAAGCTTGTCATAAATATTGCCGGCCAATCCGTTTGCGCACGGCTGAGGTGTAATTAATTTATCCCAAAATAGCCTTAAGATCCTCATCCGGGGTAGATATCGGCTTAATGTCGAAAGTCTTGACAAGCACGTCCAGGACGTTGGGGGTAATAAACGCCGGCAGGCTCGGGCCCAGGCGGATCCCCTTTATTCCAAGGTGGAACAGTGTCAGAAGTATCGCGACCGCTTTCTGCTCGTACCACGAAAGTATCATGGACAGAGGTAGTTCATTGACACCGCAGTTGAATGCGTTTGCAAGAGCTACAGCAATCTGGATCGCAGAGTAAGCGTCGTTGCACTGTCCGATATCCAGCAGTCTCGGGATGCCACCAATGTCCCCGAGATCCTTGTCGAAAAATCTGAATTTTCCACAGGCCAGGGTCAACACCACGGTATCCTTGGGGGTCTTTTCCACAAATTCCGTATAGTAATTTCTACCGGGTTTTGCCCCATCACAACCAGCCACCAGGAAGAAATGCTTTATAGCGCCACTCTTGACAGCATCAATAACAGTTCCCGCTACTGACATGACGGCGTTTCTGCCAAATCCGCACATCACGCTCTTTCCGTTCGAATCTGCAGCGAAGCCGGGCATTTCCAGAGCCTTGTTGATAACAGGGGTAAAATCCTTGTCAGCGATATGCTTTACACCAGGCCAGCCGACCAGGCCTGTAGTGAAGATGTTGTCCTTATAGGATTCAGCGGGCTTCTGAATACAGTTGGTGGTCATCAGGATTGAGCCCGGAAATTCAGAGAATTCTTTCTTCTGGTTCTGCCACGCTGTCCCGTAGTGTCCATAGAAATGAGGATATTTTTTCAGTTCCGGATAAGCGTGTGTTGGCAGCATTTCGCCATGGGTGTAAACGTAAATTCCTTTGCCCTCGGACTGCTTCAGGATGATGTCCAGATCTTTGAGATCATGACCGGACACTAGTATGGCCTTGCCTGCCTTGGCCCCCAAAGGAACTTTTGTTGGAACGGGATGACCGTAGGCGCCAGTGTTGGCCGCGTCGAGCAACTCCATTACCTTGAGGTTTATTTCTCCACACTTAAGGACAAGCCCTACCCAGGCGTTGAGATCCAAATCGAATCTCAATGTTGAAGCCAGCCCCTCTGCTATAAAGGCATAGACTTCGTCACTTTCCTGTCCCAGAATGCATGCATGGTCAGCGTATGCCGCTACGCCACGAAGTCCGAAGATAAGGGTGTGCTTTAGGGAACGAATGTCAGCATTGGTTTCACCGTCATTCAGGAATCCCCTGGTGGCTCCCTGAGCGTATAGACCCTCCTTGGTGGCCTCAGGTTTGAAGGTAGCTGCGTCTTCCGAGAAATCTACCTTGCCCCCGGCTGCCCTGACTCTCTCCTTCAGCGAATCTCTCAATTCTACCGTTTTTTTGATCAAAGGGACGAATCTGTCATCATCAAAATCAACATTGGTCAGAGTCGAAAAAAGGCCTTCATTGATGAAACGGCTAATTTCCCTGTCTACAATGCCAACCTTGGCTCCTTCGACCACGAATAAGGACAAACCTTTCAGGGCATGGGTTAATAGGTCCTGAAGAGAAGAATCTTCTGGCCCCTTACCGCAGACACCAAAATTGGTGCAACCTTTTCCTCCGGAAGTCTGTTCACACTGGTAGCAAAACATTTTTTCGGCCATTTTTCCCTCCTGTGTCTCCTGTTGAAGTAAATTTTAGTAGAGTTGCCTCTAAATCGTCTTCCTTTTCTACAAATATGTACTCTATGGAGATGCGACACATTGACTTAAGTCAAGACTTCTTTTTTTTTAAATTTCAATAATTATTTTTGAGGGAATGGTAATGAAAGAGAGCCCCGTTGAGGCGACTCAGGAGCAAGTATCGCCAGAACGCGCCTTTAAAAAGCGTTTTCAAGTCCCCGTTTACGCGCCTGGGGCCCCTGTTCCCTGTGTCAAACGCTTGTTGAGAGCGCGTTTACAGGTTTACGAAGGCAAAAAACCTGGTTTTAAGCGCCTGATGACCTCGCCTAGGCGTTCTCCGCGGATATTGTTGATCATGTGAAAATCAATTATTTTTTCAATCTGTTCCAGGGCTTGCTCCATTGAAAAGATTCCGGGTAACTCCGTTCCAAGTTGTGGGCGACGACCAAGCTTTCCACCTACAATGATCCTGTAACCGTGAGCGCCCTCACCTAGCGCGCCTGTCGGGCAATGCCTGGCGCATTGAGCGCAGTGCAAACATTTGGAAAAGTCAATTTCCGGCAGAGATTTACCGTCACTTAGAGTTACTGCGTCCTCCTGGCATGCAATGACACATTCTCCACAGGCGGAGCACTCCGCTGAAGTGTAGGTCGGAGAACATGCCGCTATGATACCAACATCAACTATTTGCGGTCTGGAGCAGGCGTTGGGGCAATCTGATACAGAAACCCTGAATTCATGGTGCAGCTTCAGCGGTCCTTTTACGCGCTCCTTCAGGAAGTCCTTGAAATTTCTCCCCACTAACATGGCTTCCAGTTTCTGCGCCAAGTCACTGTCGCGACTCACACGGTTGGGACAACCGCTAGGACCAAAGCACGTCTCGAGTTGGTATCCCTTAACTTCATCCTCCATGTTTTTCAAAAACTTTTGTTGACATAAACGGACATGATCCAGAGTAACCAGAGTCGAATTTTGACGCGCCGCCTCTTCTTCCACACGTTTTTTAACGCGCTTTCTAACGAAAAAGGGAACTTTTGAAACAGCTTCTTCAGCCTGTCTCGTCCACTTCATGATCATTCACCCCAAAAAAATTGCTCGAAAAACATTTGGCCGATTACCCTGTTGACTCACTCGGACTTATATTCCATTATCTTAAGGTTGGCTCAGAGAAAAGTCCAGTCATATGGCAGAGGTTTTAAAGTTGTGGAACCGAGCTAGAGCTCTAAAGCAAAATTGGCCCGATTAATTCAGGGTTAATGATGAATAATCAGGATTTGAACCGTATACCCCTTTTTGAAGGGTTGCCAGAAAATCAGCTGACTGATCTGGGATCTATCGCTGTGACCAAGACATTCAAGAGGGGAAATGTCATATTTAATGAGAATGAGCCTGGCTTGGGATTTTACGTGGTTACCTCCGGCAAGGTCAAGATTTTCAAGCTGTCCAGCGAAGGCAAAGAGCAGATCCTGCATATCTTTGGGGCTGGAGAGCCTTTTGGTGAAGCCCCCGTCTTTGAGGGAAAACGTTTCCCCGCTCACGCTATGGCCTTGGAAGATAGCGAAGTTCTTTATTTTCCTAGGGTAGCCTTCATAGACCTTGTAAAGCGGAACCCGTCTCTGGCCCTAAGCATGTTGGCGGTGCTTTCAAAACGTTTGAGAAGGTTCGCCGCGCTGGTGGAGGATTTGTCTCTACGGGAAGTCCCGGCCAGACTTGCAGCTCACCTGGTCTTCATGAGTGAAAACACCGGGTCCAAAAATGAACTGTCTTTAGACATTTCCAAAACACAGCTTGCGGGATTGCTTGGAACCATCCCGGAAACACTCTCAAGGGTTTTGACAAAGATTGCAAAGAAAGGCCTCATCGACATCCAGGGGCCCAATATAAGAATACTTGACCGACAAGCCCTGGTAGATTTGGCTCAAGGAATCAACCGCTTATAAACTGCCAAAAAAATTAACAGCGAGAATTCCTGATTTGTCTATTAAACATCTCTTCAACCATGAAGCCTGACCCGGGGGTCCCTAGCATGCCAGCCAGAAGATTTGAAGGCAACCTGTGCCAATTATACGACACCTACAACAGACGTGAATATGTGCATCCTGATCCGCTCGAATTCCTTTACGATTACTGCGAGATAAGAGACAGAGAAATAGTAGGGCTGATTTCTTCCTCTCTGGCCTATGGGGGGATAAAGCAGATCCTCAAGAGTGTAGGTTCCGTTCTGTTTAGGATTCCTGAACCGTCAAACTTTATTCAAAACTCTTCCAAAACCCAACTCGTCGGGCTTTTCAAAGATTTCAAGCACAGGTTCACCACAGGTGAAGAACTCGCCATGATGCTGTTTGGGATAAAAGACGTGATAACCAGACATGGCTCGCTGGAAGAATGTTTTGTAAAAGGCTTGTCCGATGATGACGAAAACGTATTGCCCGCTCTGACTAACTTCGTAGCGGAACTTTCACTCGTCTTTAACGGTCAGCCCAGAAGCCTGCTGCCCTCTCCGTCCAAAGGAAGCGCCTGCAAGAGACTCAATCTGTTTCTTAGATGGATGGTACGCAAAGATAACGTAGATCCGGGTGGATGGGACAGGGTTTCACCCTCAAGGCTGATTGTCCCGGTAGACATTCACATGCACAGGATAAGTTGCAGCCTCGGACTGACTAGTAGAAAAGGGGCAAACCAGAAAACAGCGATTGAAATTACAAACGCTTTCAGAAAAATTTCTCCGGACGATCCTGTCCGTTACGATTTCTGCCTCACACGTCTCGGAATACGGGATGACTTGAACCCTGAACAGTTTCTCAGAGCTTGCGAAATCTCATGATGGCTGTCCTATTTTTCGGATGGCCAATCTGATATTTTTATTCTCTGGCCCGACCTGACACTGAACCTTTTGCAAAATCCCGCCTTGACTTCGAGACAGTACCTTGAAGGAAACATGGATGGATATGTGACTCCCGAGTCAGGAAGAATATTCTCGTAGATCAGTCTTATCGTGTCCTTGGAATCTACCCAGATGGCGTCAATGCCAAATTTCATACCCTCCATGTGTATGGAATAAATTCCCTCCCCAGGAAAATCCAGCAACATGCCCGAATCGTCGTTGATCGACTTCCATCCGAGTAGCCCCTCTATGCGTGAAGCATTCGTGTTGGCCAGGGTCGCTTTTATGGTTCTATTGCCGAGACTGACAGCTACATACTTACTCACAGAACCTGACTCAGTCTCAGCCAAAACGCTTTGAACTGCGCCAAGCATAACTATCGCCGATATCAACACTACAACAATACCCTCAGATCTTCCCCGGTCCTGTTTCAATATCCCTTGTTTTATGAACCTGTTGAACATTTTTGTCTCCATGCTGTTTGGTCACAATTAACTCCTGCCTGTTCTGACATCTCAGTCACAGGTTTCATGTCCCAGACTAACACATTGTTAAAGTGAAAATAAAACTGTTGAATCTTTGATCCCCAGATTTGGTGTTGACGAAATCATAACAATAATTATTCTTATGTAGTAACCGCGGATATTGACCTTTGCGGTTCCTGGCAGTATAGGTACTTCGAGAGATATTGAATTCCGTCATCAAAAATGACCTCAGAAAAATAAAACTTTTTGAAAGGAGTCAAATGAAAAAATTTTTTATGACTCGCAGGGGTTTCCTCGTGGGCGCAACGGCTGGCGGGGCAACACTTATAGCATCATCCTACATTAAACCTGACGCTTGGGCAGCTCAGGAAAAGTCTCCACTAGAGTCTGGCGCCAAGATAAAAGATTCTGAATCCGCCTCACACGGAGAAGATTCATCGACCTTTAGTGTTGTCGACACATATTCATTCCCGGGTTTCAAGGTGGTTCAGATCACTTTACCGGTCCTTTCCATCTATACCTATCTGCTGATCAGCGAGGGAGAAGCTCTACTCATAGACCCGGTAAGAGACATTTCATTTTATCTGGATACAGCCAAAAAAGAGGGCGCAAAAATCGTTGGAGTTTACCTGTCGCATTCTCACGCCGATTTTGTTGCGGGCCACACGGAAGTAAAGAAGGCTTTGGGGGTTCCTATTTATCAGAGCCACATATCTGGGGCAAAATATCCTTTCAAGGCAACGAATGAGCAGACAGAGCTAAAAATTGGGAAGGCGGTTCTCAAGTTCATTGACACCCCTGGCCACACTCCGGACGGACAGTGCTGCGCCGTTTATTCGGAAGATGACCTGAAAAATCCCAAACTGCTGTTTACTGGCGACGTGCTTTTTGTTGGTAGCGTGGGACGGCCTGACCTGCTTGACGGTAAAGTTCCGGCAGCTTGGCTGGCTGGAGCTTTTTATGACTCCTGGATGAATAAGCTTTCAAAGCTGCCTGACAACGTGATGATTTTTCCTGCTCACGGAGCTGGATCTCTGTGCGGGGCAAATCTTGGAACCGAGCCAAAGTCCACCATTGGTCAGGAAAAGGAATCCAATCCCTATTTCAAGGCTAAAGGTCGGGGGGAATTCGTTGCCATGGTCTTGCAGGGACTTCCGGAAGCTCCACAGTACTTTGGTCACAACGCGAAAATGAACAGAGAAGGGCCTACTCCGGTAGACTGGAACGCATCTGTTTCCAAAGAGATCAAACCACGTGGGGAACTTACAAAACCGTCAAAATATTTTCTGGTGGATATCCGCGAGGCAGACGAATATTCAAAGGGACACATCCCGAATTCAGTCAATATAGGTGTCAGAGGCAGACTGGAAACGTGGGTGGGATCGATCGTGCCGTGGGGTTCAAAGTTAGTTCTGATTGGAGACCCAGACCAGTTAAAAGAAGCAAAACACAGACTGCACCGAGTCGGGTACAAGGGCGAAGTTCTTACACTGGATTCGTGGAAAAAAGCCAAACTTCCTACAAAATCCATGACCCCAGTCTCACCTCAGAAACTCTACGAATCAATGCAGGATGGCACTGCTCCATTAGTGGTGGACGTCCGTTTGCCAGCTGAATGGATGGGCCTTCGAATTGGAAATGTATTGAATTTGCCGCTTACGCATCTGGCCCAACTGTCTTCCAAGCTCGAGCCAGATCAGCCGGTGGCGCTGGTATGCAATTCCGCATACCGATCAAGTCTGGCTACAGGCATACTGGAGAGAAAGGGCTTCACGAAGGCAGTGAGTCTCGAGGGTGGTAGTCAGGCGTGGATTGACGCAGGCTTGCCGGTTTACGAGGGGCAGAAAAACGCGGACTCGGGTCTGATCCCTGTCAAGGCCGAGCCAAAAGGCCCGAGCTCTGATAAATCTTAAGCCCGAGTGACTTGTTACTGATCATTGTTCTTCATCACTGTTAATGAGCATGTGTGCGAACTTTAAAGACCAGTCTCTATGTCGCATGCATGCCACCTTCCATGACTCCCGACAGTCTCCCCATCTCAGAAACAAAATCAGAAATTTGCAAAACTTGTGGTTTTCAGGAGAATCCTGTTTTAGTATACTCTTAAAGGAAATTCTTTATCATCTGATTTGAATTAAGGGTGAATCATGGCAGTAAATCAGAAATTACTTGATATTCTGGTGTGTCCGAAGTGTAAGGGCGATCTGGACCTTACCCCCAATTCCGATGGACTGATATGCAAAGCCTGCAGGCTCAAATACGAAATAAAAGACGACATTCCCATAATGTTGATTGACGAGGCTATACCTCTTGAGGATTCCATGCCCTGACAACAATGGAATGCAACGGTCAGAAACGTTTTCATGGTATGAGAGATGAGCTGGGAAAATTCTGAGAGGCCTCCATTCACTTTCAGGTTGTTTCTGGAATACCTCATTTATTTGTTTTTTCGGGCAATGGAGGAACTCATTTGTGCAATTGGCTCCGATAAATCTGCCCTAGATGTTGGTAGATTTCTTGGACGGGCAATGTTTGTTCTGGCGAATGATCGCAGGAACGTCGCAATCGAAAACCTCACCATTTGCTTTGGCTCAACGAAACACCCGGCGGAAATACGGTCATTGGCCAGATCTAATTTTGAGCATCTTGGAATGCTCGCTATCGAATTTTACCGCCTACGTCGTTGGACCCAGGACGAATTGGCACAGCGACTGATAATAACAGGAAAGAAAAACTTCGATTTTGCCTGGTCTCCCGGGAATTCAGGAACTCTATACATAACAGGCCATTTTGGTAGCTTTGAGATCCTGGCGGCCATGAGTCGTTTCCTTGGCATCAGGATAAATTTGCTTGTGACGTCGGTCCCCAACTATTTCGTGAACAAGCGGATGATTTTTGATCGCGGAGGTTCAGATAGCGGCCTCAACATATTGCCACATCGAGGCAGCGTCCAGCGAATAGTTGACGCTCTTCGGAACGGAGAGATAGTCGTGGTCCTTGCGGACCAAAGAGGAGATGATACGCGTCCCACAGTGGTTAACTTCTTTGGGAGTAAGGTTTTTGCAAACGGGGTTTTTGCAAAAATGGCCATTGAGGGTAACGCAATGGTGTTTCCTATCATGGGAAAACGTCTTGACGAGGGTCGTTACGAATGTGATTTTGGGGATGAGATTCCCGTACAGCGAACTGCTGACAGACAGGATGACCTTACCGTAAACTCACAGAGATTTCATGAAGTGTTCGAGTCATGGCTGAGAGAAAATCCTGAGCAGGGTTTTTGGATGCATAGAAAATTCAGGAGAAAAAGTAAGCGCAAAAAACGTAAAGAGGGACCGGTCAGCACTTATTTTTCAAATCAGGGAGATAAAATGGCTCAAAACAGACAGGAAACACATGAGGGCTTCTGATTGTCTGGCCTGTAAGCTGCCTTCCAACATACTGGTTAGAGGTGTTAACTGGGTTGGCGATACGGTGATGACATTACCGGCCATGAAGGTTCTTCGTGACATGTTTCCCGGGGCAAACATGGTCTACTGGGCTCCGGAATCTCTTGCGGACCTATTGCGTGTAACCCGCATTCCAGACGACATCATTGCCATCCCATCGAGGCTTGGTAAACTGTCGAGACCTTTTATCATGCAGTCTGTCCTGAGAAAGAGAAAGTTCGACCTTGTTGTGCTGCTTCAGAATGCCTTCGAGAGCGCATTTACGGCATGGATGGCTGGGATCCCCATCCGGGTGGGATATCCAACTGATGGCAGAGGTCTGTTTATTACCCTGAAGGTTTCGTTAACCAGAGAAATTAGACAGCAGCATCAGGTTTATTATTACTTGCAGATCGTTAAATGTCTTGGAGACTATTTCGGAGTAACAAACAAAATAACGGATCAGAAACCCGACTGTTCAATTCCATCCAAGAGAGCTTTCAGGCAGGACATTCGGACATTCCTGAGATCCCG
This sequence comes from uncultured Desulfomonile sp., assembly GCA_964542775.1. GTDB lineage: Bacteria > Desulfobacterota > Desulfomonilia > Desulfomonilales > Desulfomonilaceae > CAITZA01. The sequence continues at coordinate 31,207 of CAZIVV010000206.1, read as the reverse complement.
TGTAAACCTCAACAACGACAGGATAATCATTTGCCTTTGTCCGGGATCAGTCAATTCTGAAGCAAAACGCTGGCCCACGGATTATTTTTCCGCTTTAGCTGATTTACTGATCCGTGAGATGGATGCATTTGTTATCTTCATGGGGGCTCCTGCCGAATCAGGCTTGATTGACGGCATACTTGGGCAGATGGGGCGTGAAGACGCGCTGAACCTGGCGGGGAAAACCAGCATGGAAGAGTCTATGGGTGTCATGAGTCTGTGTGACCTGGTAATTTCGAACGACACTGGCAGCGCTCATCTGGCAGTAGCGGCCTCGGCAAAGACGCTAACAATTTTTGGCCCCACGATACCTGGCGCTACGGCTCCTTTTGGCCCAAATACCGAAATAATGACGGGACAATCCGGCTGCTCCCCATGTCGTCATTTCTCCTGTCCTTTGCCAGGACATCCATGCATGAGATCGATCACACCAAATGATGTTCTCGAGAAAGCTAGTGCGATGATTGAAGCAGGAAACAAATAGGATGCCTCCGCTGGTTAGCGTCATAATTCCGACTTACAATAGACTAGCCTTGCTTGAAGAAACCATAGCTTCGGTCCGTTCACAAACATTCAGGGATTTTGAACTGCTGGTAATTGACGATGGGTCATCTGACGGAACCGGGGAATGGCTGGAATCGCAGCCAGGGATTCGGTTTGTCACCCAGACCAATAGTGGCATAGCTTCATCGCGCAACAAAGGCGCTGCAATCAGCTCCGGTAAGTGGCTGGCCTTTCTTGACCACGATGACTTGTGGGATCCGAGAAAACTTGAAATCCAGGCGCAATTTGCTCAGAAGCATCCCGAGCTTGGAATGCTTGCTATCAGGCACGTCAGATTGGGATCGAAAGTCAGGCCGCAGAGAAAACCGGAATGGACGATGGGCGATTTATTTTTAAAAGAGTATTCTGAGAGCTTCATTCACACATCATCCGTGCTGATAAGAAGGGATGTTTTTGAGAATATAGGCGGCTTCCCAACACAGTACAGGTTTGCCGATGAATTTGATGTGTGGCTAAAGATTGCCCGGTCCTATCCGATAGCATTTTATAATGAACCTTTAGTATTTATACGACTCTATCACTCAAACACTTCTCATAACCGGATCGGTGTCAGAGGAGACACTTACGATATACTGACAAAACACTATGATCCTGATAGAATCCCTGAGCATATTTATCTCAGGACTATGTCGGATCACGACATATCTTTTGGGCGAGCGTTTATTAAAGCTGGAGACCTTGAAAATGCGCTCCGATGGTTCAGAAAGTCTGTTGAAAGAACACCTTTCCGGTTTCGTTCCTGGCGTTACTATCTTAGATACAGACTGCTTAGTATTTTCAGGGCGTAATCTGGAATGTCGAGGAATATGAGCAAAAATTCAGGTCGATCGAGCGACACGGGCTGGTTTGATAATCTGGAACTCAAGATTTTGGACCATGCGCCAGCGAAGACCGGAATCCCGTCCAGTCAGTGGTCAGATCTGATCAGGAGGGTCTTAACAAGCCACCTGGATATGCTTGACACAAAGACCGGCGAAATACTCAAGGACGCTCCAGAGACTGCAGTCACAATAGTCCGACTGGAGGGCTTGCCCGCCTTCTGTGTAAAGCAGTTCAACGACCGTGGAATGTTTCACAGAATCAAGGGTCTTTTCAGGAATCCACAGGGCATCAGGACTTTTCTGAACGGATCATGTCTCATTTCGAATGGAATCCCGGCGGCAACGCCCCTGGCCCTTATCAGGAAAAGAAATCGTGGATTGGTTTGTGTTGAGTGGGTGATAATGGAATTCATGCAGAATTTCATGGAACTGGATCGTTATCTGGTGCGCAAGTTTGAGCATGGGTGGCTCAAGGATGAACAGAAATCTGCCGTGCGGCAGTTTGGCAGATTTATAGGCTCCATGCATTCCAAAGGCATTTTTCACTCCGACCTCAAGACATGCAACATCATGGTTTCAGAAGACTTCTCTAAAAATGACTCTTCTTCCGGCTCTGATCTTCATGAAACTAAAACAGACTCCTCGTCTCTGAAGTTTTGTCTCGTAGACTACGATGACGTAAACTTTACTCAACACATATCAAAAAGAAAAAGAGTTAAAAACCTTGTTCAGATTTTTCTCTCAACGCCTTCGCTGCTGAACAGGGTTGAACGCATGCGTTTTCTTGATGAATATGCTCTTCATGCCGGCCTGAGTCCTGAAGAACGTAAACATGTGGCTCATGACGTGTTGAGAAATTCTCACGGCCGAAAAATTCTTTACGTAGGATTCAAAGGTGACGTCACTGAAACCATGGATCTGAAATGAACGACAAAAACAAACCGACAAATTCATTTGAGGAAGGGTCAAACCATGATCAGAAAATTGTTGTTGCTGGTCCTTTTGGCTTCCATGGCGTTCAGTGGAGTTAATTCATACGCTCAGGAGCAAAACGCCGCGCCTCAAACAGTTCCTGGAGCCGACAAAAAAACATTTCAGACTAAAGCCAATCAGGAAATTCTGGACCTGAAATCGAAAATAATTGAAACACAAAACAAATCTGAGTTGGGATTTAACAAGATTGTGGTTTGCAAATCGGTGGAGGGATTTGGGGTCTACGCTCCATTGGATTCATCTCAACCCTCCAACAAGATGATTTTCTATATCGAACCATCAAATTACAGCACATTAAGGAGTGAAGATCGTTACATAATTGATTGCTCGGTCGATTTTCAGATTCTTGATGCATCCGGAAAACCGGTGTTATTGAAGGAAAATGCATCCAGAATAAACCGCGTCTCTCGATCACCCATCCTGGACCTCTATTTCAAAATTGAATTAGTCTTGAAAGCCCCCAAAAAACCTGGTTCATTGATTCTTAGAATAGTTTTGAATGACAAAATAAAGAACAAATCTGCCGGAGCTAACCTGAGACTGGACATGGAAGGACGCAAAACCAAAAGTGAAGAGCAGATTTAGCAGAATAAATCGACGGGATATCTATTCAGTTACGCTCAGAGAGTGTTACTTTGTCCGGAAGATTGGCAGCGCCTGTCCCAACCACTGTGACAGGCGCTAATGATCTCAAATGGTGGCCATACAGCTTTCATGTTCAGTCCGGAAATTCATCAGGAGTCAGTCCGCGTTTCATGAAGAAAACTAAACAGAAGTCACTTCGAAGCTTGGGATTTCTTGACCGCTTCGGGGAAATATCTGTCGATTCCGGGATAATATTTTAGTATCAGGTTACTCAACTCACCACTAGACTTCAGCTCTTCCAGAAACTCATTGAATGATGCCAAAAGCATTGGGGAATCTTTGGAGAACCCAAATCCCATGTCCTGCTTGCCGGTAATGGAACCGAGTATTTTTATTTTCCCGGGAAATTTGGAAAGAGCGATCAGTGAATCGGGCACATCAAGAATGGAAATCTCTGCCGCTCCCTTTACCAGGGCGCCTGCAAGATCATTCAGGGTGATGCCTTCTTTATAAACTGGTCTGGAATCTGTTAGATTGTAGAGGTCCAGATCAACGCATGTGTTTTTTATCCCAAGGACATCTTTTCCTTTCAAGAGATCACGGGTAACTTCCACATCCTTTTTCGGATCCGCTGTCGGTTGAATAGGCTTCAAGGGAGAATCGGCCTTGGCAATGACCCAAATTGCTGAAGGGAAATAAGGGGTTGAATAATTTATTATTTTCTGTCTCCAGGGTATGACGGTCAAACCATTACCTATGATGTCTCCCTTGACCGGGACGTCTCCGGTTATCTCAACATCTTCACCATTTACTTTGAATTTTTTTCCCGAGAGGTCACCAATGACTGTGTCCCAGTCTGTTTTTACATACTTATACTTGACACCTATTTTGTCACAATAAAGTTTGATGATCCGCGCATCCAGACCGTCTCCATCTCCTGTAACAAAGTTGGCGTAAGGAACCCCAAGATGCCGTAATTCGCCATTGGCCCGAATCTGATCCAGATCAGCAAATGAACAGGGGATTGTCAGAAAACTCAAGACTGCAATGGCTACAATGCTTATCAGGCTTTTCATCATCCAAGGACCTCCTCTACGAATTCCCTTTTGAACAGTATTTGAAAAACGGACCGGGTTGAATCCTGTCAAAGGTCATTCCAACACGACGGACCCGACACCTACATTCCCAAGGGGCTTCGCCCCGAAATCAGAGCGAAACGCGTCACTCGACCAGCCTCAGACAAACAATGACAAACCATTTCAACAAAGCTGGCCAAGACCGCTGGCCTCTGCCTCGAAGCCTCTTCAAGAGCTTCTCCGATTAATGGTTCACCGCCGACATCAAGGTTATGGGTTGGTCTATCAATTAGCTGAAAAGTATACAATTCTATCATGAGATCATTGATTTGGGGAGCCAGTAAATGTGGTATGGCGGATATTTCCGCAATTGCCGGATCCAAACCACACGGCAAAGGTTTGTCATTATGTGTTAATGCCCTCAGAAACGGATGGCTTTTTCTCTTTTTGATGCTTTCATTCATGACATAACTCACCGTGGCCTCAAAAATTGCATGACGCTTCTGAAGATGCCCCTTGATGAGATGATACCATTTTCGAGGACTCGGGTTTAGGATGAATTTAATCACCATGTTCATTTTTTCTGAGGGGAATGGGCAACAGTGGAAAGGACAGGTCATATCCTGCAGATAATGGGTCCCCCAGGCTGCAAAACGCCACCCCCAATATCCAAAACCTTCCCTGAAAGCTATTGCTGATAGACCAAAACACATCCTCGCCCTTGTCGAAAGCAGACTCCTGGCCAACCATGGGGCCATGAAGTAGGTCAACCTGTTTTGATGTGGAAAACCCATATGAAAAAGGGCCTGCGAGCTCTTTCCCCTTGCGGGTCCAAAAGAAGGCTTACCCAAAGCGTAATCTGTGACCGAGAAAATGTTCTGGTCCATTCCCCAGTCGGGTTCGTCAGCATAAGCGCAAATTATGTCCAGCGCAGACATTTCCGAGCCATGTTCCACCTCGATGTAAGAGTGTCCCGGTGGTCCGTCACGACTCGCGTCATGTCCCATCTCAGTAGTCAAGTCTTCCGGCTCAAAAACCCGCACATAACGAAAATCAGTCGCAGGATTTAATCTGAACGATTTGATGAACTGCTCCTGACACTCTATGCGTTGGCTGGATTCAACCTGATAAGGCCTCAGACCAAGCGCCGAATATAGATCCTCCTGAAAATCAAGAGCCAATGTGGAAATCGGGTCGCTGCATGCGCTGATGAAATGCTCCAGGGGGGACACCTTGCAGATTTGACCTGGATTGTCACAAATACTTCCGGACAGAGCAAATCTGGATATAAGTGAATGGGTATTCCACGACATGACCGGTCTGTTTTCAATTGATTTGTTCATTTGCAGAATGACCTGGTATGTGTGGATTCATTTGAAACTGTCACAAAAGCCCCATCAAGATAGTCTGACAATTCCTGACTGGAATTCATTTGAATGCCAAGAGCGTCTTGCCATACTTCGGGAGATTCCATGCACAGGTAAATCCGGGCTTCAGGAGATATTGACCTGATCCGATCAGTCAGGAATCTGTAGACATCAATTCTTCGACTTACAAACAATCTGCTTTTTCCATCCAAACCAGGATTGAACGCATCATGAAAATAATCCAAGGGACCAAATCTGGAAGTCACAATGTCTTTAAGGGCCGGTTGAAATCTCAAAACTCCCAGAGAGATCCATACCACTGACGACGGACTGACCCAGTCAAAAATTCTGGTTATCGTCTCCGAATATGACTCTTTCCAGTTTCCAACTGGCACAATGGGGTCAAAATGGAAGCCAAGCCTGTATCCCGACGCTTCGAGTAGCGATGCCGCCTTGAGTCGCTGCTGAATGGTTGCAGCTCTTATTTCTTCATCCCGGTTAATTTCAGCCGAATTCATGGAAAAACTGACAACAATGTTTCCCTCTGGTTTAAGTTGGAGTAGTGGACGGACAGAATCTGTTTTCGTCTTTATCTCGAGTGAGGCGTTGTTTCTTCTACCAATGATTTCAATTAGCCTGGAGGAAAGACCGGTTAAAGAATCCAAAGCCAGAGAGTCGGTAAATTCGCCTGTGCAGAATCTGTGAAAAGACTTACCTGACGATTGACAATAATCATCAAGCTCTCGAAGCATGTCATCATGGTTGACAAAAACCTCCATGACCGGCCGATTAAAATAAAACTGCAAAGCGCAATAGCGACAGTCCATCGGACAGCCTTGTCCAATGTGCAATATTTCAAGATTGCAGCAGACATATTCTTTGGTTCCGGGACAAGGCTTTACAAATGCGCCCTTATGCCTGAGCAGTCTTATTATCCTTTTCCCTCTCCTGAAAGGATCCGCTTCAAGTTCCAGCTTTCTGGCCGCAGTTTTACAGTCGGGTCCTGTCACTATTCGTGATTCTGGACACCTGGAGATAATCTGCGAAGTCAATTCGTGGGAGACCACATCGGAGTCAACCCATATTTCGTCTATTGGAAACTTCATTCCGGTTTGTTATCCATTAAAACAGCATCCAGAGGGCTAAATAATGCTTTTGTAAACCTAATGTCTCTACACCGCCAATGCCTGCATACCGCTTTTGATAATTGACATTAAATCGGGGGAATATTACATCATAGATTAGTCGTTGTTCAATGAGGAGGTTTAGTGTGAAAGAAAAAGAAAATACCACGGTTCCAGAAACTGAAACAGAAAAGCCGCTCGATGATACGGATTCCAAGATTGCCGCTATCGCCAACGCTTCCATAGAGCAGATTGACGACAGTGAGTTACCTCAAAGTCTTAAAGATAAATTCAAGGTCAAGTGAACTCTCGATCTGAGCCGTAGATCGCTATCAGCTGTTCAGTTTTTTGAGGATGGCTTCTGCTTCCCGTTTCGAAGCCGCCTTTATTTCCAGTGTCAAGGCCTCGCTCTCGAAAGATTGGGCCGTTTTTATTCTCGTGTTACACGGCGCCTGGAGCTTTTCTAACCATTTATCGAACAACAATTCCTGTTCGACCAGGTCTTTGTATTTCCATGACCTTATGAGATTGCGCATCATCTCAGACCTTTGAGACTCGTCTGAAGATTCGCTCTGGCTATCAATAATTTCTGAAGCTTCCCTGACTATCTGGTTTACCGGCTTGTTGACAATTAAGGACAGATCAAATATCGCCTGGAGCGCATCGGCGGACTTGTTGGCGTTCCATCCGTGAATCTGTATAAAGCCCAACAAGATTGAACGCTCCTCCTTCGTCAATCTCGCGAGAAGAATTGCCGTTTTCTCAATGATCTTTCCAGATGACAAAGCCCTCAGACAAGATTCATCAAGACTGGCCAAAGTTCTCAATCTTGATATCTTTGGGCCACGCGGAGGCACTCCCATCCAGTGTAGATAGGTTTGAGCAATGACTTCAGGCTCATGGACACTCAGAAGTCGATCAGTCATGACTGCTGTAGCCACTGGATTGCCCTTGATTCTGTGAAAATTGTCCCAGAAAACGAGGCTGAGGATATTTTTTTCTGGTAATTCATTTCCGATCTTCAAGACGCTGATGCCCTCAATACCAGCCTCAATCACGGCTTTCATTCTTCTTCTGCCGAGCACGGGGATAAGTTTGCCCCTGTTGCTTTCCTTAACTACCGGAGGGTTCAGAATGCCAACTTCACTGATAGACGCCACAAGAGCATCCATGTCTTCATAACTGGGTAGATAATAAGATCTATCCGAAAACTCTACCTCTTTCGGACTAATATGCATCGTTTGAGTATTTTTGCGCCAATTCACTGTAAAACCTGGCCTCTTCAAATTTTCCACGCTTATCGCATCCTTTTGATAGGATGATCGATTTCTGGATCAATGTATGCCTTGCTGCGCGCCTGTGTTCATCACTCAGGGAATACTCCCTGAGAATTTTCTCAATGGACCTGACCCTGAACCTGTCAATTGCCGGGGTTATTACAGAGAGCTGATTTGATTCACCCGCTCGCTTAATTACCAGAGGTTCTTCCAAATAATCGACCCTGTGCGAACACGTTATCCTGAGCCACAAATCATAGTCTTCAGCGGCAATCAGCTCTTCGTCAAACCAGCCGACCCTGTCCAGCAAACATCTTGATATCATTACTGCTGATGGGCTGATCAGGCATCGCTCCAAGGCCCTTTCAAAAAAGAATCCTCCCTGTTTCAGATGTCTGTTTTTCTGGACAACAGGCTTGTCGCCACGAACCCAGATTTCATTGGTATGACATATGAAATCAGGATTCTTGTCTGAATACAACTGCGCCTGCCTCTCTAACTTCCGAGGTAGCCATTCATCATCAGAGTCAAGAAAAGCTATAAGCTCGCCCTTAGAGGCGGCGATTCCGGCATTTCTGGCCGCAGATACTCCCCTATTTTGCTGGGCTATCGATATTATTTCCGGGAAACCCGAAAGAATTGCCTGAGTGTCATCTGTCGAACCATCATCTACTACAAGAATTTCCAGTTTGGAGTAGGTCTGGGAGAGAACCGAACGAATGGCGCGAGAAACGACATTCGCCCGGTTGTAGGTCGGTATGACTACGCTAACCATTGGTGTCGCTGTCACTGAAAAATCCCGATATTCTTCAGAATGGCCAACAGCGTTGAAACTGGATCAGCACGCGTCAGTTTATATGTATAACTCGGGCTCATGCAAGGCTTAATTTCAAACATCCTCACGGATGATTCACCATTGGCTATCTCGATGATGCGCCTGACTGCCTTTGGCTAACCGTCTTACGCTCATAATAAGCCTGAATATTTCTGCATATTTCATCTTTTATGGTCTGCCATGAGCAGAAAGCCGCTGTCTTTATCTTTCCTGTTTCCACATCTTCGTATGCAAAGACCGCTGGACAATCCTTGAGCCTGGCGTCTTCAAGACCACCTTTGTCTTCATACGGAATTGTGATCATCGTCAACATTTTCTTGAAACTGGTCCGTTCACTCAGAATCCTGTCAATTTTCACTCCCCTCATGAGGTCTAACAGCGCCTTGAGCGCATTGACAGCATAGCTTTCTCCAAAGACTTTCCTGAGTCTTATATTCCTGTACAAAATGTCTACCGTCCCGTAGAGCGTCTTCACGTCGAAGATTATTCTCGCCAGGCCACGTTTGCCAATTTCACCCTGCTCCACCAACAGTCTGGCGTCCAGCTCTCTGAGCTCGGCCAACATTTTCGATAACGGATTTACCAGATAGCTTGATATTGGCACGTATTTGCGGCCATCAGAAACCAGCAAAGTCGCGCTTTCACAATTCGGATGCGATCCACCAAGTGTCTGGCGCCCGAAAAACCTTGATAGAACCTCGAATTTCATCATCCCTGTCGACACAAACTCGATGTCCGGAATCATCTTCTCAAATATTTTTTCAACACACTCTGTCGTGGTCGGTTCCAGCCTGACATCTTTTGATTCCCAACACGGAGTGAGAGGAACAAAACCCCATACGGAGATATGTTCTCTGTGCTCGTGGATAAAATCAAGAGTCTCACCGAGGTTGGAATCATTGACACCTTCAGCCACTGTGGAAATTATGGCTAACTTGTTCACACCGCATTCAATGACATTCTGGATCGCTCTGCGCTTGACGGCTAGAGAATTGTCGCCCCTCAAGGTCTTGTATATATCGGGTTTGGTCCCATCAAAACTGAAATTCACCTGAATACCGAGTGAACATAGCTGTTCGCAATACGCCCTGTCGGCGAATTTTATGCCATTAGTGAATAGCTGGACCTGAAAACCATAATCCCGGGCAAGCTTTACGATTTCGGGAAACTCCTCATGAACTGTAGGCTCTCCACCGAAAAAACACATATTCGGCTTGGGATCCTGATTCTGAAAATGCTTGAATATCTTGTCAAAATATTCCATCGGAGGGTAATAGGCAAATCCCATAGCCTCAACATAGGCCAGGCAGATAGGGCATCGCTGGTTGCAAAGATTCGTTACGTCTATGGCCACTGTGGATGGCTTGGTATGCAATTGATGGTCACATGATTTGCAATCAAGGGAACAGGTAGGACCAGACGGCTCGTGGTAATTGGCAATTTCCCTTTTCCATCTCCATTTGCGCGCGTCCTTGGTGACAAGCGAAGACGTGCGACCACATTCCTTGCAGAATTTTACCAGATAGACCTTATTATGGCGTATTTCATAACAAGCATCGGTTGGCCTGCTGCACTTTTCGCAAAAACCTAGCTTCATTCCAAACTCCCGGGCCTAAAGGCTTAACCGGCTCATTCACCTTTTAAACGCGCGAAATGAGCCTTTTATGACATCCAGCTAATATTTAAATGTAAAAAAGATGTATCTAATATGGGTCGTTCCCTTATCACACTCCCTGTGCTTGTCAAGATAAAAATATTCCTGCTATACTTCGTCGTTCTGGTTAGAATCTACTACTCAGACCAGGTTTTCAACCGTCACAATTTTGAAGCCAAGAGCAAGGCCCACTGTGGCAAGTTTCGACGGACCCGGAAAAACACATGCGAACTTTATCGGACGGACCATCAATACTCGTTATGGCGGGAGAGGCATCTGGAGACCACCACCTGGCTGTCCTTATCTCTCAGCTCAAGGCTGTGGCGCCAAATCTGGAAGTGTTCGGGATCGGAGGTGACCGCCTGGCTTCTGTTGGCGTTCATTTATTCCATCATTACAAGGATATAAACACCATTGGCCTAAGCGGCGGCATCTCGAAGCTAGTGAAGGTGATAGGCGCTTACAGGACAATGAAGAATGAGTTGATGAGCGGCAAATATGATCTTTTCATTCCGGTTGACTTCCCTGATGTGAACATCCGGCTGTGCAAGTTCGCCAGGAAATCCCGGACAAGGGTCTGTTATTACATTAGCCCCCAGATCTGGGCGTGGCGTAAACGACGTATATTCAAAATAAGGGATCGCGTCGATACGATGATGACCATATTTCCATTTGAAGAGACTTTATATCGCGAAGTTGGCGTTGACGCTCATTTTGTCGGTCACACAATGGTAAGGGATTTGGCGAATGTGAAGGACAGGCAAAATATACGTGAAGAGCTTGGGCTTAAACCTGACTCGTGGATTGTTACCCTAGCCCCCGGAAGCAGATCCTCCGAGATCGAAAGGACGTTGCCGGTCATGCTCAGGGCAGCGGCCAGACATGTCGGGCAGTATCCTGAAACGACCTTTGTCTTACCAGTCGCTGGACCTCATTTGACAGAGATGATCAACTCGATCATTTCGGACCAGCAAGTGGAGGTTATGACATTACATGAGGAAGCCTCGAAGTTGATGGCGGCTTCTGACAGTGGATTGATTTGTTCCGGAACGGCCACACTTCAGGCTGCCCTTGTCGGACTGCCCCACGCAGTTGTATACATCATGGATGGTTTCTCATGGTTTCTGGCCAAAGCCATACTGAAACCACTACTGATGGATCCTGACGTTCATGTGGCCATCGCTAACGTACTTTCGATCAAGATGGAGCATGCTGGAATAAAAGGTCCAATAAGCGCTATCATCGATGCGGGATACAGCATAAAATGCGATGAATGTGGCAGACCTTTGTTCGTCCCGGAAATATTACAGGAGCATGCTACAGATGAAAACCTGAGCAACTGGCTGGCCACTTTCAGGACGGAGACTCGCCTGTGCGATACTATGAGGACCGGATTCAAACAGATACAAGAATACCTGGAACAGACAGACGAATCAAGAAACGCCGTCAACATGGTTTTGAAAAATCTTCCGCAATATTAGTCATATACTTTCATTTAAGCAACGGACTTGAACATTTTTTTTCATAGTGAGGGGGTCTAGATGATTTCTGCAAATAGCGCGATGGACATTCTCAAGCTGCTACCTAAGACTAACTGCAAGGCCTGCCGTGAACCTACCTGCCTTGTTTTCGCTTTGAATGTCTTTAATGGGAAGAAGGAACTTAAGGAGTGTCCCTACATCTCTTCGGAAATATTGACCAGTTTTTCCGCCGGATCCAATAATGACAAAGAATCCGTTGACGAGCTTCTGGAACATGTGGCGATTCTCAAAAAGAAAGTCAGCTTGGTAGATTTCGCTGATGCGGCTCGCCGAACGGGCGCAGATGTCGTGGATGGCGCTCTGGTCATAAAGGTGTTCGGAAAGGACTTCAGGATAGACAGGCAGGGCAATCTTTCCTCGGACATTCACATGCATCCGTGGATCGTAATTCCAATACTTAATTATGTCTTGAACTGCTCCGGGGCGGAAATAACTGGAAGGTGGACCTCCCTCAGGGAGCTTAGGGACGGCATGGCGTGGGGAGGACTATTTGAACAACGGTGTGAAAAACCGCTAAAAAAAATTATCGATGAGCACATGGACCTTTTCGAGTTCATGACAAAAATATTCAATGCCAAAGAAGTGGATGACGACTTTGGAGCTGATGTGGCCATTGTGCTTACGCCACTGGTAAAATTTCCCATACTGATACGTTACTGGAAACCTGATGACGGTCTTGATTCAAACCTCAACATATTATTTGATTCTACGGCTCCAGACAACCTCGACATGGATTCCATATACGCTTTGGGCGCCGGACTAGTGAGAATGTTTGAAAAAATTTCCGAAACTCATTCTTCCTGAAACCATCGTATGTAGGTTTCGGCTGAATTATACAACGCAACAAAAAGAAAGGCCCTCATGTATGGTAGGAACATGGGGCCCTCAACTTCTCTATTAGGTAGGTATGCTTTTGTTGACAACACTGTCTTTAATGTGTTCCGCTAAAATTATAAACGTTGAGTTTTTTTGTCAAGTAAGCCTCAATAAATCATCCTGAATTGCTATCAAGAATACCAACCAGCACCGGCGTCAGGGCTTTTGGCAATCTGACGCTGATCAAATTTAATGAACGGCTTCTGGTCCTGGTTTGTCAGGTTCAGATTACAGGTTTAAGCGCGTCTGGCAGTTCCGTGATGTCCCGCAGGACCCTGCGCGGTTTGTGCAGAGCAAGCTCTTCAGCTGAATAAAAGCGGTTAGCCAGAGCGAACGCGTCGATGCAGGCCGATCTGGCGCCCTGGATGTCGATGGGAGCGTCGCCGACATAAACGGTTTCCTGCTCGGTCACGCCGACTGCTTTCATGAATTCGATGAACATGTCAGCATGAGGTTTGGCTCTGAATCCGTCTTCAGCTCCTATAATAAGCTCCATCTTCTCTGCAAATCCGAGATGATCAGCCAAGATCCGGGCATATCTTCCACGTTTGTTGGTTACAACTCCAGTCTTGTGGACCCTGTTGAGTTTTTCCAGGGTTTCGGTGGCGCCAGGAAACATAGTAGTTCTGTCAAGAAATATGGTATCGTAATAATCTCTGAAAATCTTTATACCCAGATCAGCTTCTTCTGGCTTGAGAAAAGACCGCACAAAATCAATGAGGGAAACGCCGGTCTTTCTGATGACTTCATCAACGGTCATCGGTGGGTATCCCAATGTGGCAAACATGTGATTGAAAGCCTCGGCAATGGCCTCCATGGATTCAATTAGAGTCCCGTCCATGTCAAAGGCTACCGCCTGAACCTTTCTGGTCAGCAGATCAGAGGCTTCCTGGAAATTTTTCATCCTTATGGCCGGGATGTTGTTCCTGGCGCAGTAAATGAAAAGGTCCTTCAGCGCCAACACCATGTCGGCCCGGGATGCTGCGTGTCTGTCCGATTCCCCGTCTCCTATGAGTATTATCTTGTCATAGGAATCCCTGAACCTCTCCATGATCATGAGCTTGCATGTGCCGCAGATTCCACAGTCAGGATTGGCGTACGGGTTACTAATCTCCACCCTGTTGCCTTCAACAAACCTGAGACAATTGGCGAATATGTCAAGACCTTCAATACCGTGCGTGTTAAAAAGAGTTTTTATGGTAGCGTCAAAACCGTCAGAAACGATCTTGATGTCAATCCCCCTGTTTTGGGCCCATTCAAGAAACTCTGGAAACCCCGGGTCGAGTTCGGCGTGCTCAGAGACAAATTCTTCGAGATCCTCCCGGTTCATGCGCATCATTGGAGCTACAGCCTCGTAGACCCCTCTGGAGCCTGTGTTGCCCCTCAAGTACCTTTTCACATGGTAGCGCCACTCCGGATCAACCAGGTGAGAGCGTATGAGACGATTTACCGTATCCTTGACCGAGATCGTTCCATCAAAGTCGCACAGGATGAGTATGCTGGAATCTTTTTTGCTCATTTCATCGCGAACCAATCAGGTAACTATTTGACATCAATAATTTCACATTCACGGATTCCGTTGGGTGTTTTTATTTCAACAACATCCCCGGACTCTTTTCCAATGAGCGCTCTGCCTACGGGAGAATCAATGGAAAGTATCCCTTTGGAAATATCAGCTTCGTCCTGCCCCAGGAGTTGGTAAACCTTCCTGTCATCAGTGTCCAGATCCTCGATCGTAACCGTAGATCCAAAAACTACTCTCTCGGTGACAACGCGGTTGCTGAGATCAATAATCTCCGAGGCCGCAATTCGTTCCTGAAGATCACGTATCCGGGTTTCGATGAGAGCCTGTTTTTCTTTTGCATAGGTGTACTCGGCGTTTTCTGACAGGTCTCCATGCCCGAGAGCTATTTCGATCTCTTTTATTACTGATGGACGTTCAATCCTGATTAGACGATCCATTTCCTCATTGAGTTTCTTGTGTCCCTCTGTCGATATTGGACGCTTCGCCAGGCTCATTTTCAAGTTCTCTCCTTGACGGTCTTTACCAGACTTGCACGGACATGTTATTGGTTTTTTAGCCCTAAAACAGAAAACTATTCCAAACAAAAAAGGCAGCGATATCAAAATCGCGCCTAAAGTGCTTTAGAATAGATCAGGAATTATACCCTTAGAGAGCTTAACAAAAGCAGTCATCCGGGTCAAGCAATGTCGAATCCCAGAATGCCTTATACAGGAGATTGAGCTTTTTCAGCTATATGTGGTCGTACAACCTCTATGATTTCTGGCTGCCCCCAGCGCCTGTCATGTACATCCTGAGGGATTCCTGAAGCACTCCCGCAGCAAGAGTAGCGCAATGCCAATCTTCTTCGGGAAGGCCTCCAACCTCATTATGAATCGCCATGTAGTCAATATCGACCAACTCCTCAGGGGTTTTGTTCAAGGCAAGTCTGGTAGCGGCAGCCCCACACTCATTGCTGGAGCGGCAGCCATCGGTCCAGTATTTAGCGTCTACCACCTTGTTGTTGTGGAATTTGAGCGATATTTTCATGGAGTCACCACACTTTCCCTTGGCAAGCGCGACGACGTCCGGATCATCCATTGTTCCAAGAGTAGGATTAATCCTATGAAGTATCAGAATCCATACGCTCAGGACGAAAGTTATTATTAGGGCTGCTCCGACAATGACATACAGGGTCGAACCCTGAGTAAACCACCAATCCATTTTTTACTTTTTCCCTCGAGAAGATATACGGATTCCAGAAAAGAAAAATCCCGGGACCATCTTAGACAAATTCGCCTGTTCGCGCCACACTGTAACCGCCAAGCGCCATCACTTTGTTCTTGAATGAATTGCCGCGAATCACATCAAGCATACGCGCTATTTTTTCATCTTCCATGAATTCTTCGGGAATCACAAGATCGTACTGCTCTGTCGCGACTGGAATAAAATCGAGCCCCAAAGCTTTTGCTGCAGACATCACGCCCATTCCGACATCAGCGACACCCGAGAGAACTGACACAGCCACTGACGTATGGGTGTATTCCTCCAGAGCGTAGCCTTTGATTCGCGTAGAATCCAGATTCATCTTTTCCAGGTAGTAGTCCAGTAAAACCCTGGTTCCAGCCCCCTTTTGCCGATTGATGAATGTTACATCTTCACGGAGAAGGTCTTCAAAACCTTTTATTCTTTTTGGGTTCCCTTTAGGAACCATCAAACCCTGTTCACGGTGAACAGCGTTAACGAGTCTGACCGGAATATCAGGAATAAATTTTCGGATGTACGACCAGTTATACTCGCCGGTTTCTTCGTCGAGCAAATGCGATGTGGCCAAATGACAGGATCCATTCCTGATTGCGAGAAGTCCACCCAGACTTCCAACATTGCTGGAAGAAACAAATATGTTGTGGGGAATTAGCTCATCAGCCAGGATATCGATGGTCAGGTCATGGCTTCCAATTATTACCAGGTTCCTTTCAATCTGGTCTGTTCCTCGTATCAGCTCAACCTGGACAGTGGTGTCACGATCTATTCCCTCAGCGTTAGCGGGAATGCGCAAAATGCCGTCAGCGCGTGTCAAAGTCGTTATGGACCCGGCTCCGCGAGGCAGCGGGGCCGCAATAACCTTATCACCGACCTTGCCTAGTTTGACTCTGAAAAATTCTTCCCTTCCGAGTTTTGAGGGAATCTTCCTTGCCACACATGCGGATATTACAGGCCTTGAATATGCTTTGACTCCAAGCATCTCCGCGATTACGGGCAGACCGAACATCTCGAATGAAATTACCGCCGAAACCGGATAGCCGGGATTACCAATTACAGGCTTTCCATTGACAGTTCCCAGAATGGTCGGCTTTCCGGGCATCATGGCCACTCCGTGAACCAGCACCTCGCCCAAGGATCTTATGGCAGTCGCTGAGTAATCCTCACTACCGGCCGAGGAGCCGGCGTTCAGAACCACCATGTGGTAATTCGACTCCACGCCTTTCAACACTGCGGCTTTGATTGAATCAAAATCGTCCTTTATTATCGGACTGCAATCGGCAATGGCGCCGGCCTGCTCCGCAATGCCCTTTAGCATTGTCGTATTAAACTCGATAACAGATCCTGGAGCTGGATCGGCCTCTGAAGCCTCCTCGACTGATACAAGTTCAGACCCCGACGGGATGAACAGAATCCTGGGTTTCTCAAACACATCCAGGTGTGAAATGCCCGCAGATAATATGGCCCCTACCTCATACGGTGTAATTTTGTGACGCCCCGGAACAATCATCTCCGAAGCCACAAAATCCTCACCCACCCTCCTGACATTCTCCCACGGAGTCAGCGCCTTCTCTATCTCAAGTGTCTCGTCATCAACAAAGTTGACATTTTCGATCATCACTACAGCATTGGTCTGCGCAGGGATGGGACGTCCTGTGTTAACTGCAAAGGCGTTGTCCCCTATTCTAAGCCTCACGGGGTTCTCTGGCCCGGCTCCGTAACTGACGTCCGACAGTATCGCAAAACCATCCATGGCCGCAGTATGAAAATGTGGGGAAGATAATCGCGCAAATACGGGTCGTGAAGTTATCCGGCCAATCGAATCTTTTGCCTGTATTGATTCAGATCCTGGAAAGTTTTTCCGGTCGAGACGCTCCAGGAATAATTCCAGCGCATCCTGCGGAGGCTTCATGTCCAAATAAATATTCCTTCTCAAATTCTTCTCCAGCCCAATTCGAAAATAGAATTACATCGACTCTGTCACCCCTGTACATTCCTTCGCAGTCCAGAGGTATCTGGAAATAACCGTGACTACGCGCCATGGATGAAACCATTCCGGATTTCCCGAGTGTCGGAACAGCCATCCACGTTCCGTCAGATTTCTGCAGTCTCACTCTCACAAAATCTTCACGTCCCTCTTTTGAAGAAACATTACGGCTTAATGTTGCGGCTACCTTTGGTTTGATAAACGGCGAAGAAGAACTCTCACCTTCAAGCCGCCTCAGTATGGGAACGACAAACTGTTCAAAACACACAAGGGCTGAAACGGGGTGTCCGGGCAATCCGATAACCGGTTTATCCCCTATTCGAGCCAGAATGAATGGTTTACCCGGTGAAATAGACACCCCATGCAGCAGGATCTCTGAGTTCTCATGCGATTTTATCGCCTCGATCACAAAATCGCGACTGCCCATGGAACTCCCACCAGAGATTATTATTATATCTGATTTCTTTAATCCATCTGACAATAGCCTCTTTATGGAAGCAAGCGAATCAGGAGTTAGCCCCAGCCAGAGGGGTTTGGCGCAAGAGTCACGAATCGCAGCCCAAATGGTATGCCTGTTTATGTCGCGCACACAACCGGGAGGCGGAGCCTGATCCGCGGGAACAATCTCGTCCCCGGAGCTTATCACGCCCGCTAAGGGCTTCTTAATGACTTTGACCCTGGTCTTGCCCATTGCAGCCAGGATGCCCACATCTGCCGGCCGCAACCTCTTACCCTTCTCAAGTAACAATTCACCAGCCCTGAAATCCTCAGCCCTCCTGGCCATGTTATCAAAAGGGGCTACAGCCTTGAGAATCTCAATCGATCCTGAATCTATCTCCTCGACATGTTCAAGCATCACAACAGCGTCAGAGTTTGGCGGAAGAGATCCTCCAGTCCAGATCCTGACAGCTTCCCCACTTTTTAGCCTGTGAGGATAATCCTGGCCCATGGCTATCTCGCCTACCAGCCTGAACAGCGCAGGTGATGACTCAGTGG
This sequence comes from uncultured Desulfomonile sp., assembly GCA_964542775.1. Lineage (GTDB taxonomy): Bacteria > Desulfobacterota > Desulfomonilia > Desulfomonilales > Desulfomonilaceae > CAITZA01. Next base: position 12,708 of record CAZIVV010000206.1, on the reverse strand, counting down.
CTCCAAAGGTATCTATGGATCGCACGGCAAAACCGTCCATGGTCGATCTGTCAAATTGGGGCACATCATGTTCAGCCTTGACTGACTCCGACAATACCCGACTAAAACTGTCGTCAAGTTCGACTTCTTCGGCATGAAGCATGTCGAATCTCTTACTGAATTTTCTGGCCTCCTCAGGAGGACACGCATGGAGAAATGGCTTTAACATTTATACGCTCTATTTAATTCACGAAGCTGATCATGACTATTTTAAAAGTATATCAAGCCAACTCGCTTATGTCAAAAATGACATTTCTAATTGGGCTGAATGCCTCATTCACATTAGTGAACTCATAAAGTGGATGAACATTATTTTTTTCCGACTTCCAAATTAAAATTTGCTATTATCGGGTCAACGATTTCCAAATTCAATTCCCATCAAAAATTTCCAGAAGGCGCCTGAATACAAGATTCGGGCAGTTGGGGCGTTGAGATCATGGGCTTGACATGAATTTTATTTCCACATGGAGGGTGGCTATGGGAAACTGTCGATTCTGTTTAGCCGATGGATTGTCAAGAACCAACATCGCGTAGAGCGAGGCCACGATGAGGCTCTCATCTGGACATAACACCCGTGTCGGGGATGTTCCGCAAGGTAATTAGTCTCAGACAGAGCAGGTGTGGCCTTAAACAGCTAATTGAGGAAATTTGTGACCGCCGTGGATGGGGACTAATGCAAGCGCGTTCCATGCAGCTGAAGTCTTGCTGACACTTAATTGAGTGGCTATGGATCGAGAGTTCTTTTCCATCTTGAATGAGTAATCTGACGTGATGACCTTCCTTTTTTCAATTCAATGACCAGGAGGCTTTTCGCATGGATTTGTTATCATTTGCTGTCAGTTGGTCACCCGTGATCGTTTTAACTGTTCTAGCGGTTTTCCTGGGAAGGTCAGCCTTTGAACTCTCGATTTACGGTTTCGTCTTTTCATGGTTTGTGGCGGTATTCTACTTCAGAACTCCGCTGTGGGTCACGTTGCTTGCATCCATAGACGGTCTGTTGACAACGCTTCCACTGCTACTGGTTATAATGGCGGGAATTTTTTTGAGCAGCCTTTTGATCCTGACGGGGTCAATAGCAAGAACGGTTCAGTGGCTCGAAGAGGGCGTAGGAAACCCGTTCAAGCGAAATCTGCTAATAACTTTCGGGCTTGGCAATTTCATGGAGGGATCAGGAGTAATTGCTGAGCCTGTTGTTGCGCCCATGCTCAAGGAATCAGGAGTTTCCTCCTTTGGGTCCGCTGCCCTTTCGATTATTGGTTACGCCGGAATGATGACTCTGGAACTCGGCGGCATAATAGTAACCGTCCTGGCCATGATCACAGGCCTTCCAATTGATGAACTCGGGGTAGCCTCAGCATGGCTGTCTGTCCCTGCGACAGTCGCCATGAGTTTGTGCGCAATAATATTCCTTCCCAGACCTGATATGGGATGGAATCTTCTAAAGGTAGTCTCTTTAGCCTTGATTGGATTCATACTGGGTTTCACCGCCCTAGCTACGGTATGCTTTATTGGAATACCACTGTCAGGAGTCATGGCCGGCGCCGTCATAATCCTGATCTTCATACTTTCTGGATCAGGAAAGCTCAGAATTGGACCTGAGATAGCGGTTGACGTCGCGCCGTTTCTGTTCATGCTGGTATGCATGCTGTGCGTCAACACTGTGCCATATCTTTACGACCTGACCTATTCCAGACTAGTGGTGAAAGTGGAACTAATCCCGATTCACTCTGTCACATTCAGACCCTTCTTTTCAGCCTATCTCTATCTTTTCCTTGCGTTCCTTTTGTCGGCCATGCTGTTGCGAGTTCCTGGGGAATTATTTGCCAGAATTCTCCGAAATGGTTTGAACAAAGGATGGAGAGCATTTGTGGCAATGGGTCTGTTTGGCGCAATGGGCCAGGTGATTTCGTACACCGGATACAGCCAGGATTTCCTGGAACTTAATTCCCACAACAACATCCCCGCCATAATTTCTGAAGGCATGGTTCAGTACGCCGGCACGTTGTATCCCATTTTTGTGCCCATACTGGGATGGGTTGGCACTTTTCTTACGGGTTATGGCGTCGCGTCATTAATGCTTTTTGGACAACTTCAGGTCGAAGCTTCAGAAATGTTGAACGTCTCAGCGGTTTGGCTTGCTTCAGGCCTGGCCGTTGGCTCATCCATAGGTTCAATCTCTTCTCCTTTCAAGATAGCGCTCTCAACACCTATGGTAGATGCGGTAGGCAGCGAGGGTAAAATATTGCGCTGGACCATCCCCTTGGGTTTAATTTCATCACTGCTGGTGGGCTGCCTCATGTATATCTGGATCTGAGACCATCAACCCGGTAACTATCATTGATCCTGCGGATACAGGTGAACTCTGATGAAAATCCTGATAGTTCGACCCGGCGCTCTTGGTGACACAATCCTCACTCTGCCGATCGTCGAAGCTATTTCCAGAATACACACGGGTTCGGAATTAACATTCCTCGGATCTTCACAGTATGGCGCAGTTCTACCGCACAACATCAAGATCGAATCCATCGATAGCCTTAAATGGTCCTGGATATTCAAGGCCCCCCCCGTCGCTTCAACGGATCTGAAGCCATCAGTGGACAAGGCCTTTGTCATTCTCAAAAACTACCAGACTGTCACCAGGAATTTGCAAAGAGCCGGAATTCAGACCATATCAGCATCCTCAAGCCCTGAAGAAGGCGTGAGTCTTGTCCTGACGCTCTGCCGACGACTTGATCTGGAACTTCCCAGGCAAAAAGCCTGTCTTGATCAAATCCGCGCCCCGAGATCAAAACGCGTATGGATAGCGCCGGGATCAGGATCAAGAAAAAAGATCGCGCCTGCAGCCTTATTTTCTGAAGCCTGTAAATTGCTAAGAAAAGGCTACGGTTTCGAATTCGATGTAACACTCGGTGAACCGGACATGTGGATGCTGGAAGATGAAAACTTCGGGAAGTTCATAAAGGAATTTAAATCTCGCGTGTTTGTCAATAAAACACTTCAATATATTATATCAACTATGCGTAATCACGCTTTATTTATTGGCAATGATTCTGGAGTCTCACATCTCGCCGCAGCGTTAAATGTCCCTTCCGTCGTCTTTTTTACAATCACAGACCCCTTGGTCTGGAAACCATGGGCTCCAGAAAATAATTTACTCATCTTGAGCGTCAAATCCCCTTTTGAGCCATCAAACGAAGATTTTAGCAATTTATTGCATCAGATTTCCATCTTCGTGGACCGAATTTTCAACCCTTAAGATCCCTTAATATAACCGAATGCAACCAAAAATATGCGCGCCAAAGCAACGCGCAAATAAACGCGCTATTATTAACATCTGTTCCTCAGTATTTACAATATGTTATATAGTTTTTCTAACTTATTTTCGAGCCACATGTTAATCCTTATTTAACCTGTTTTCTAGCTTTTCTATATAAATGTCCTTTTTTATGTTCTTTTTTGTTGACATATAAAAACATATCTGTAAAGTCCGGTCTTAACAAATCGTTGCTCCTGGGAGGGAGGGTATGAATCTAATGAAACCCCGTATGCTACTGGTATGTCTAGTTGTTTTGTCCACCTTCTTGGCAAGTCAAGCAATGGCCTGGAACCCATTGCAGGCCGCTGCAAATGACTCGAGAGAAGACCTGTACGCTTCGGCTCACGCCACACCGCAGATAATTTCAAAGGTGAAGGTCAAGCCTATTACCAAGGTAAAACCGTTGCAGGGCTATATGCCCCATGGCTCGCAGTTTCAGTCCCAGAAGTTGCTTCAATCACAGGCTCTGGAACAATGTGTGCTTCCTGTGACCAGGCACAGAGGCTGGGAACTTGATGCTCAAGCCCTTTTTGCCCGGACTAAAGGCAAAGCCACCTATTGGCCCACAAATTATGGCTACTTCGGAGGTTACGGTGGCTACGGAAATCAGAATTATGTTGATTTCAACTCACAACTGGGTCTGCCAGAACATGCAGTTGTTCCGACATTCACAGCCAAATACAGATTTCAACCTCGATGGTCCATGCAGTACTCTGTAATGCCAACATCATTCGAGGCTACCACTAACCAGACAAATTACTTCCAGTTTGGCACACTGAATTATTCAACCGGCCAGGGCGTGAAGTCGAAGTGGGAGAGACTCTATCAGCGAATTGGACTGGTATACGATCCTATCATGACACAGACATCGAGAGTTGGAGTGTTCGCAGATTATGTGAGATTGAACGAGCGCCTGAGCGTGTATCAGCCAGGATGTTGCGGATCGGCGCTGGACAATGATCTCAACATGGCCATGGCGGGCATTGAAATTGAAAGATGCATCAAGTCACCCCGTTTCAAGAACGCTTTGTCGGTCGAGGGCCGAGCTGGGGTAGCCTTTTTAGACGATGCGCAGGGCTCAGATCTGAGCGCCGGTCTTAAATACACGCTGGCTTTCAACAATGGCAGATCCGGATTTGTAAAAGGGGGCTACCGTTACCTGACCTACAAAAAGAAATACAGCGATGTCAAAATGATCGACACTGCCATGGACGGCGGGTTCGTGGAAATGGGATTCGTTTTCTAGAACATCATTGAAACGCAGCAGAACAATGGAGGGACTGCTGCGATAAGAAATTTCTCAAGGCGCTTCAAGGAAAAATGTCATCAAGCCCGACTGTCCTTGAGTCGCCTCCCTCCCAGCTCAATTAAACAGTCGGGCTTCTTTTCTTCTTCAGTTCGATATCTCCACCAGTCCTGAAAATTTCTCTCTCCACTATGCCTTTAAGACCCTTGCTTTAATTTCAAAAATGATGAAGCTTATAGTAATAATCAGGTCAGTAATGTCAATCCATTCCCTGGCCGGTCACAGCAGGCGGCATTCCATCATGAACCTTGAAGATACAATATTCCAGTTCATCCAAGAGAATCCCGGGGCGCTCAAGAATGAACTTTCGGAGATGTTTGGTCTTTCAGATTACCGGTTACATAGGGTTTTTAGACACATAAGCAGAAACCTCGAAGGTCGGACGCTAAAGAGTGACTCTGAAAGAGGGGTCTGGATTCTGAACATAGATCCTCGAATGTGCCTGGGTTACGAATGGGTCGGATTTGACAACGGTGGATTCAGACAGTGTTCAGAGGATCCGGCTTTTCCAGATGGACGGTGTTACAGGCATTCTGAACACGAGAACCCTGAGATGATCGCATTCAAACGCAGACTCCACTATCTCATAGGACCTTGTGATCCTAATCCTTGGCATCTGACTCAACTGCCTCTCACGGAGGTCAGGGAACTTCACGAGTCCTTACGCCGTATTTCTCCAATCACACAAAAAGACTTTGATGATCGAATGAAATTGCTGCGGGTCTTTGTTTCAGCCCTGTCCTGGCTCAAGTGGAAGGATGAAATGCGCAGGAGGAACTCTGAGAATTGGCTTCCTCCCGAGTTTGAACAGCGCCACCGCGCTTCGTCAAGAAATTCCTTTGAATACAGCATGCGAAAATATTATTTAATTCTTGAGATCTCAAGTGATTCAACAAAAGAAGAAGCGCTAAAGGCATGGAAAAGACTGGCAAGACTCCACCATCCGGACTCCAGCCCACAGACGGGTGGAAACGAGGAAAAGATGAAGGAAATCAATCATGCCAAAGAGCGGATTTTCAGGTTCCGTAGATGGGATTAAGTCCCACCAGGCGCTAAACAGTTCAGAATGCAACAAAAAAAGGGATCTAAACGATCCCTTTTCTGTATCTTGAGATTGATGATCCCGGAAGCTTTTTACCAAACACTCCCGAACACGCCGTCATTTGGAGCCGCCAGCAGGTTGTCAGAAGAACTTGAGCTCTTTGACATCGGTGACATTCTCACCGGGGCGCCCTGTCCCATGGATCGGGGAGGCATCGGCCGATAGCCCATTCCGTAAGGAGCCGGAGCCGGTCCGCAAACCGGTGGAGCGCACTTGATGATGGGAGCGCAAACAACTGGAGGGACCATAGCCGCCGGCCCACAAGCCATTTTTGGCCCGCACGCCGGTGGGGCGCAATCAAAGCAGTCGATCAGTTTATCAACGACCTTGAAGGGTAGCCCTATCACACCGGTCACGACATTAAAAGCTCCGGAAAAAATCTTGGTCAAAGGTCCAGGCTCACATGAAGGTGGAGGACAAGGGGGTGGGCCACACATCGGCTGAGGACCGCACATTGGCTGTGGTCCACACATTGGAGGCGCACACATTGGAACCTTGCAGACAGGGCCTCCGGCGAAAGTCGGCGCTGAGATGGTCACAGCCATGAACCCGACCACCAAAACGCTTACTAGTAGTCTCGCTTTCATACACTACTCCTTCCATACAAGTTTCTCAGGTCTCCCTTTACCCCCGGAGAAACTAAATTTCCCTCACTAAAGAAATGCTTAAAGTCACGGTATCAGAAAACACGCTAACTTGTCAATGGTTAAATGAGAGATCATTTGTTTTTGATAATGAAACGATATACTTACCATTATTGCTGATGTTCTTCCCAAAGCCCCTGGTTTGGTTCCGGTGTAGTAAGTTCCGGTCTATCAGGAAAACCAACACCGCCACATCCAAAGTCAAGGGAACGACAAGGGCCCACGACTTCGTCCACCACCCGGATTAAACCGGTCTTAGAATCCCGTTCCCAATGAGTTATGTTCATCGGAACTATCGCTTCCCGATTTGCGTCGAACGCCATGGCTCCCCGTAGTCCATCTATTGTCAATTTTGAGATGAAATCTATCACCTTATCGACAGAGTCGTCTTTAAAACAATCGGACTGAATGCAGGAATAAAATACATTTGCAATGTCGTATCCCTGAGCCACCAGCCCTGGCGTTGGATGAACCGGCATGCCATGTTCGATGGACTTGGCCAGTTTCAGTGGATCCTTTATGGAGGTGAGTGTCCTGATACCTAGCCAATGTGGCTCAAGTCCATTTTGAGTCTCTGGATAGTCTGTCAGACTCCCCACCCCTATAATGGGAAATCTTTTGGCCAAGCCTTTAGAGATGTATGTCCTAACGAACCTGTCGGCCATTGGCCCCGAAAGGGCTGAAAATACAAAATCAGGTTTAATTTCTTCCAGCTTTTCAAACACCTTATCGTAATCCGATGAATCTTTCGGGAGCACAAACCTGTCCCCAAAAGAGCCTCCAATTCTTTCCATTCCCAGCGCAAAGAAGTCCGCCTGTTCGCCAGACTCGGGAGATTCATCGTTTACGATAAAGACTTTGTGGCCGAGATTCAGGAAAGCCCATTTGGCAAGAGGCTGGGACGACACATAAGTATTAGGACAAATTCGGAATACATTAGGTCTGCACATTTCACCGGCCACAAATTTTACAGCCGGGTTGGTGACGAAAACAATCGCTTTAACTTCGGCCGTTGCCGAAACAACCTCAAGAGCGTCGCGTAATTCAACCGGAGTAACTATCACCCTCACTTTATCAGTCTTCAGAAGCTCAGCAAGAGCCCCAAGAAGTGAATCTGGAGAATTTCCGTATTTTCTCACCACGAAATAATCCGATGGATCGACAGACCTTTCCTTAAAAAAAAGTTCGAAACCTGAGATAAGTGACTTTTCTTTTGAAGTTTCTTCTCCTTCCGGAGTCAGGAAACCGACAAGTGGTTTATCTGCGACTCCTGAAGGGGAACAAAAGGATTTACTGCCAAATGGACCCAGAGTAAAGACAAGCAATAGCGAGAAAACGGTCAGGGTATAAGTCAACGGTTTGGAAAGATTTGCCGAAAATCGATCCACAGTTTTCCCCAACGGGACAGCTTCAGAAATTAGGTATTTGTATTTCATACTCTTTTTCTTGTGTGAAAAACTGATTACTGATGGTGTCAAATGTCAGGGATAGATGGAAACACCCCGAGTGACGATAATTAGCCCACGTTTGTAACGCATCCTAAACTAAAGCGCTCAACGTGTAAAGCCTGACAATCCGGATGTCAATCTATTGGCAGTCATAATGGGTAAGAATATCAGATACCTTGTTAGTGGGAGTTACCAGGGGTGAGGTTTCTTCCAGCGTCTCTCCCAGAACTTTCTGTCGATCTGTCTTCTGAAGGATTTTCCAGTTGTCGTCTGATTGCGCTGATGCCAGACTGCAAACCCTCAATGAGGTCCTTGTTCTTTTCCTGAAATTTCCGTAATTCTCCAAGTCCCTTGTCCAAGTCTTCAAAAACCTTTTGAGACCCTTGAGCGACTCCTTCAGACAATGGCTTTATAACACTCTCGGCAATTTCTTTGCCCGTCTGAACCATTTTTTCAGGAATCTCGGCGCGGTTTGGGTCGTTTAAAACCGCGTCCATTTGCCCCTTAACCGCTCCTTTGACTATCGGATACAGTTTTCTGGACAAAAGTTCTGCGTCTTCTTCGAGTTTTGCGTCTGGAGTTTCCTTGAGAGTCTGCTTGATTTTTTCACCTGCAGCGCTAGAGACACCCTGAACAAAAGGGTGGGCAGACTCAACAGCTTGCTTGCCATGGGAGTAATCGAGCCGGTCAGAGACAAACCGGAACAAACCATAGGCGGCCAGAGCCACCGTAGCAGAAATTAGCATCCATTTAAGGATTCTGTTCATGTAGGCCCTACGCGTGAACGCTCGGACAAAAGCTGCCCGAGCGCCACCAACATTAATTTAAACCTCGAAGCTATTGCATGGGGCGGCCCATGGAATAGGAAGCCGGAGTTGAGGTCTTGTAACTGGTCTTCTTGTAGGTTTTTCTAGGTGCGCAAACCGGGGGTGGACATTCCATACGAACTCCAACTACCCGGCAGCTTCTCGGAGCAAAAGAATCCTGAGAGCACTTTACTATAGCCATTTCGGAAGCGTGTCCGGGTGTCGGACCAACGCCCTGATACAACGCTCCACGGAAGTTTTTAGCCGTAGCTACAAAAAATGCGTCCGCGGTGGCCGGGGCAACAAAAGCTGCAATCATAGCAACCGCCACCAATGCAAATAACGACTTCCTGTACATTTCATACCTCCTGAATTGTAAAAGAAAGTATACCCTTTTTTTGCTTGGGACACCAGAGGCCCTGAAAATGTTCCTCGGTCATTCCCGGAAAAACTCTAAAAGGGCAAATACCCTCTCTCCAACATACCCAAGCTCCAGTTTACCAAAATGAGGCGAAAATGACAATATCTAACATGAATGTGGCCTCATCGCCATTCACCCTATTCACACAGGTAGGGATTATTTTGGACTAAAAATCATTTTATATCTTTAGTCGGGGTTCCTGAATAATGGCTGTCCAGTCGCCTCACGAACACTGCTCCAGAGTTCTCCGTTCAAATCAACTTTCTTGCGACCGGTGGTAACGATGTCAAAAGGAACACACACGAATTGTTCGTTCCAGATTCCAACCATCACATCTGTCTTACCTGCCATTCCGACATGAACGGCGTTTTGACCAAGAAAGCCGCAGAAAACAGAATCGTCTGAGGTAGCCGGCACAGACCTTATGGTATAGCTTGGATCAATATATTTCAGATTTATTTCGATATTTCTCTCTTTGAAGTATGCGGTGATCCTCTCTTTCAGATAAACGCCTATGTCCCCGAGGCGTTTGTTACCAGAGATATCAGCCCCGTCAATTCCACAATATTTCTGACCGGCTCCCTCAGCCACAACTATTACTGCGTGCGCTTTTTCCTGGATACGCTTCTCTAGCGTAGCCAGGAACCCCTGGGGGCCTTCCATCTCAAAATCAGCTTCAGGAATGAGCACAAAGTTGGCGTACCTTTTGTCAAGAGCCGCATTGGCCGCTATAAAGCCAGATTCTCTGCCCATGAGTTTTACCAACCCTATCCCATTCGGGGCCCCATTGGCCTCCACATGAGCGCAGCCTATTACGTTGGCCGCAATGCTCACCGCTGTATTGAATCCGAATGACCTGGAGAGGAACAGGATGTCGTTGTCGATTGTCTTGGGAATACCGATAACAGCTATCTTGTCCTGACGCGCCTCAATTTCAGCAGAAATCTTTGCGGCCGCCCTGAACGTTCCATCACCACCTATGAGGAACAAGATACCAATATTCATTCGTTCAAGGGCGTCGACAATTTCCGATATGTCCTGTGGCCCGCGTGACGATGATAGTATGGTTCCCCCTAGCTCATTGATCTCTGAAACCACATCTGGCCTGAGTTCCACCACTGGATGACCGTACCTGGGGATGAATCCCTGCAGGCCATAACGAATCCCAAGGATGTTCCTCACTCCATAAGCGTGGTAAAGAGTCAGAACTATTGATCTGATTACATTATTCAAACCTGGACATAATCCGCCACAGGTAACTATGGCGCATTTTAGTTTGCTGACATCGAAATAGATGTTTTTTCGGGGTCCCGCCTTTACAAAAGACAGAGGTTTACAGCCAGAATTCAGTTCTCTCTCCAGGTCACCCACCGAGAGACTGTACAGCACACGTTCCTTGTCGACCACCCATTCAGATGCCCTGATCGGCGACGAGATTTTCGCTTCACCGAGGCTTTTCACGGAAGTGTCCATAATAGCCAACTCCTCAGACCGAGATTCAGGATATTCGCCAGAACCAGGTAATTAGTATGAACTCTTTAGACGGTTTTCTTATTCTGCACAATTCGGCAAGAGTTAAAAGAACTTTTAGAGGTGTGTTAAACATTAAATCGAAACAAAACAATGTCCCCATCCTGTATTACGTAGTCTTTCCCCTCCAACCTCACTCTTCCAGCTTTAGAGGCCGCGACCATTGAGCCATGTTCCCTGAAATCGTCAAACGCTACTATTTCTGCCCTTATAAATCCGCGCTCGATGTCGGAATGTATGACCCCCGCAGCCTTGAGAGCTGTCTTGCCCTTTACGAGAGGCCACGCGCGGACTTCCGGCTCTCCGGCAGTCAAGAAAACGATCAGGTTAAGCAAGGTGAACGATTTTTTGATGATCCGATCCTTGGCGCCCTCATCCAGCGACATTTCAGCCAGAAATTCGGCGGCTTCCTCAGAAGATAATCTTGCAATCTCCGCCTCAGTATCAGCGTAAAGCCAGTCGATCAAAACACTCTGGCAATCCCCGGAAAGTTCACGCAACCTTGTAAGGACGTCCTGAATTTCTTCCCTGCTTTTTTCCTCACCGGCATTGAGCAGCACCAGTTCAGGTTTTGCAGTGAGAAACGCAAAACCACGCATCTTTTCGGATTCTACAACAGAAGACGACATCCTCAGCGGCTTGCCATCATCAAGCAATAATTTTGCCCTTTCCAGCAGCTCATGCTCTTCCTCCAGGTCCTTCTTCCCTCGCTGAAGTTCTTTTGTGATCCGCTCGAGTCTTTTTTCGACGGTTACAAGATCCGTGAGAATCATTTCTTCCTCTATCTGCCTGTATTCACGAAGCGGATCGGGCGCATCCATAGAGGAGGACGCAAAGAATCTAAGGACTATAACCAGAGCCTCCACGGGTCTAATGTGGGTGAGTGTTTTATCCCCCATAGACTGACCAGGCTTGGCCTCACCACTCAAACCAGAAATATCAAGGTATTCCACATGAACAGGAGTCACTTTTTTGGGTTTGTGATAGTCAGCCAGGAAATCAAGTCTGGAATCAGAAACTTTTACTACGCCTATGCCCGGTTCCTGACGGCTCTTTCGATCCACAACCTCTACGCCTCCAGTCAAGGCCCTAAAGACCACTGTCTTCCCACAGCCCGGCAATCCTACTATCCCCAGCTTCAAATTTTTAGTGTCCTTTCAAACGAGTGGATGATCCAAACCGAATCAATTGGAAGATCTTGTGAATCTGATGTAAAGATGGAGCTGATTTGATTCTACCCTGGATGGAATAAGGGGTTTCCCCTCAATCTGCGTAACCCCAGCTTCAACAGAACCGTGGTTGATCAACGCCGAAGCAAGATCCGCATATTTGTTGCTAGGTATAACTACTCCAACCATAATTTCCCCAAAGCCATTACGAATCCGTTCGTCAACAATTTTACCTTCGAGGTTCGGCAGAACGTTTCTGAGTGATTCGACAGCCAGGTCAACACGAGGACTCTCGACAGTCAGGTTGTCCCCACCTATTTCATCAGCAATTGTAGGAAAACGCCATGAGGGAATAGAGCTTACAGTGGTTCCCGGAGTGTTGGCTGCCAGCATTGGCAATCTATGTGAACCAGGAGTTGGAGGCTGCGCCACCTTGCCCTGAGTCTGGGAAACGGTGTTGACGTGAGCAGAACTTTCAACCGAGGAAGCAACGTTTTTGGCTCCCATCATCGGGGCAAGAGCAAGGCCAGTATCCACCGGAGCGCCATTGTAGGCCATGAATGCAAATACTACTATCAGCGCCAATGAAGCCACTCCCACTGGAACAGGAACCTGGGGCATCAATTCGAAAAAGTTTTTTAACATGTATTTAAAAGAGGTGATTTTTGATTCAGGATGGATTCTTGCATTGAGCTGCTGGAGGAAATCGGCGGGAGGTGAAACCGGTTCAAGATTGCCTACCGCCTGCATGGCAAACTTGTACCAATCGTAATCCGAGTTGCACGCGGGACATGATCTCAGATGATCCTCCAGGGCCTTGTGATCAACTTCATCAGCCTCTCCATCAAATATTCTTCCATATAGCGAGCTAGCATTTTCACAGTCCATCATGACAAGACCTTCTTAAGTTTTTCTTTAATTACCATT
>CAZIVV010000205.1:0-19864 GCA_964542775.1 uncultured Desulfomonile sp. | reverse complement strand
TTTCGGTTGCAGCAGGGGCCTATGGCTCTCATGGTCTCAAGGGACGTCTGACACCGGACATGCTGGCCGTCTTTGAAATTGGCGTGCGTTATCAGATGTATCACGCATTAGGGTTGATTGCTGTGAGTTTTGCTCAGGCGCAATGGCCAGGCAGGCTCATGACTGCCGCAGGCATCCTGTTTGTAGTTGGAACAGTTTTATTTTCAGGAACCCTTTACCTGTATTGTCTTTCAGGGACAAAATGGTTTGGTCCTCTGACTCCCATTGGTGGCGGCATACTGATGGCAGGCTGGTTATGTATGGCAGCTGGGGCCCTGAAATAGATCTGGCTGTTTCACAACTTCAGATTGAGATGATTTTTCAGATCCGGCTCTAACCTATTTACGCTTCATTACAACGGGCGTTATTAACTTGTGTGGGGCCAGATTAATGGATCAAACAGTGAATCGTGTAGTTACTGTGACACTAAATGGGTCTTTTATTGAGGCTGCCTGTTGACACCTTACCATGTTGTCCCGTATAGATGCTTATCAATTGAATCCAAGTTGTGAATTCTCGTCGGGAGGTTTAGCTTATGAACAAGGCAGAGTTCGTGTCAAAATTAGCTGAAAAGGCTGATATTAGCAAAAAACAGGCGTCTGACGATCTTGACCTTATTTTTAAAACCATCACAGAGGTTCTTGTTTCAGGTGGAGAAATTGCGATCCCTGGATTTGGAAAATTCTCTGTTTCAACACGAAAAGCCAGGACGGGAATAAATCCGCAAACCAAGGCAAAGCTCGAAATACCAGAGTCCAAGGCCCCTACTTTCTCCGCAGCCCAAGCCCTCAAAGACGCTGTGAAGGAATAGCTGTCTGGATCTTCTGTAGTGGTTCAAGCACCGTTAAAACCATTTTTGGGGGTGCGTCTGATTCGTTCACGCTCCCCCTCTAGCTCTGTTTTTGATGAGCTTGATTGTTCTTCGGTTTTTGTTGGGAAACACCACCAACAACTAAGACTTCAATCGGGCTCGAGAAACGGCCCGATTAATATCCACGCTCTATCATTCCCTCAGTCGATTTCTTCTTGCCACTCCATATACCGTCGTACGGGTCATTGTTTTCGGGGTCCACTGACAGAGAAAAGGCGTCAGGCTCTCCATTCTCAAAGAATATCTCAACTATGGGCTCAAATTTTATGCTCAGGAACCTGGCATTCTTTTCCAGGGTCAGTTGTGAGTTTGGAGGAACATATAGTCCCGCCGTTATGTGACCACAAAAACCGGGGTCTGCGTCGGTAACCCTGATAATGGATCCGTTCCTGAACACGGTCGTTCTTTCCTTTATTACTCCAATAAGCCATGGTGGCATGTTGAGTTGTTCAACCGTTTGAAGCAAATAGTATCCCGTCGTCAACATCCATCCCTGTCCAACCCGCGCAATCGCAGAGCTAATAGGCAGATGATCCGGTTTTATCTCTACAGTCGGTGGCGTCTTACGCAGATTGACCCCCATGAATGAACTGTAACTGTCTGTAGATCGGGCAAGGGTGAAAACAGAGTTGAGCGTCAAATCGACCTTCGAGCCTTCAAAAGGCTGGTTTCTGCGCTCCTCCGATAACGGACTTATGAATGTCGGATCAATTTCCAGCAGTTGTCTGATTGTTGAAGCTGAAATCTTCAAGGCTATCTACCTCCGTCAGTTCGTGGTGAAAAGGCTTAGTGAAAGTTATTTTCATGATGTTTGGCAAAAACAAAGGTCACTCCCAAAAAAAGGGCTGTTAGTTGTCGACATCCATTTTCTTTTGCCAAATTGGGAATATAAAAACAAGGAAGGCCACAGATTAAGCCAATAAACCTGAGGCGTCGTCCACAAATTCTTCGATTTAGTGAGCCAGTCTATAGCATAAACCGAAAAAGAGGATGGCCATGTTGGCTCCCGGAATAAAAGGTCATGTCAAATGCGTCCCCCTTTGAAGCGCCAGTCTTGCTATGTGTGGGCTGCGCGCGCTGTTTGGAGTTAGAGCTGTTATGCTGTTTATCGCAGAATAGCTTGGTCCGTTACTTTAAACGGATAAACCATCCGCCGCATGGTTCCTGGTAAATTCTCACCTCTGAAACCGGCATATGCCAGTCCTGCCCGCACTAATGCTGAGGCTTTATTGTGGCGTTGGCTTTATGCCGTGTCAATGTTTTCTCCTCCAGGCCCTTCATCATTCACCGTCCGACATCATGGTAAATTAGCTGCACCGTAGTGACCAATGCGGTCATTTTCTGCGGAACAGCGGAAGTCGCCCTGCCCATAGTCGCCGGCTCAGTTAGAAAACGCTTTTTCCAAAGGTCGCCGATTTTGTTTAGCGCTGATCCCCAGGGCTTCTGTCATGGCCAGCGTATAAATATTCGCCTGAGCCGGCCGATGCAGTTTTTCGGGCTTGGCTGATTAGACGTTCGAGAGAGGTTACGATATGCTGCCAAAAATCAGACCCCGTAGGCCTGATCTGTATTTTTATAATGAACGGTTACTATACGTATCAAGACTTTCGCAATTTCCCTGAATGACATCAGATTCGACGAGAAATACGCGGTTGACGAAATCCGGCGTTTTCGCAGGATATGACATGGCTGTTATCGTCCGGGCGCTGAGTGAATCAACATTGTAGATGTCGCCATCAGTAAGGGGTTCCGGGAAATCAGTCAGGATCATATGGGACAGAAAACCTGTCAGACGACGCCAATTATGTCCGTGAGATCTGGGGTTTCTGTCTACAGTGTCTTTTCCCGTCTGAGGTTTTGAATTCTTGTGAACCACGGTTGAGATATTTCTAGCATTGAAGGTAAATTCAAATATGGTTCTGGGAAACAAAAGTGGTCTGATCGCGCTAAATTTCGAGGTTCGGGCCTTGATCGCAGGCGCCCCAATCCTGAACCTGGTCATGAATGAGTAGATCCGATCTCTAATCTCTTGAACCTCAGCTTCAAATCAAGTAACTCTCATGATGGGACGTCCTTTTGTTGTGGGATTTTTTGTTCGCAATACTTAAATAGTAAATTGGACCTCCCATCAAAATCTTATTACATTGTTTTAATTAACATTTTGCCTCTTCTTTCAGCTACGGAAGTTGAGTCGGTAAGAGTAATGCAATGATAGACAGACTGCGCAACACAGGCCTCTCCACTCGTATATTTATTGGTCTAGCATTGGGAATAATGTGCGGCTTTTTTTTTGGAGAGCTTTGCGCACCCCTTGGTTTTGTGGGAAAGATTTTTGTAGAGCTTCTCCAGATGGGCGCTTTGCCCTACATGGTGGTCTCTCTCGTCCACGGCGTGGCGTCGCTTTCTACTGAAGATGCGAAACTGATCGCTACCAAAGGGTTGGCTATAATGGTTTTGTTTTGGGGCTTGGCCCTGTTGGTAATTTTTGGTTTCAGCTTTTCATTCCCACCATCTACCAGTTCCTCATTTTTTGCTGTTGCCGTGCCGAGCCACGCCGATAAGATTTCATGGCTGGATTACTATATTCCTTCAAATATTTTCCGTTCCCTATCCGACAATTTGATTCCAGCCGTTGTTTTTTTCAGCGTGTTTCTGGGAGTATCCCTGTTAAAAGTAAAAGATCGCCAACCATTACTGGATACGCTGTCTGCCCTGTCCCAATCCCTGAACAAAATGATGGAAACTATACTCAAGACGGCCCCCGCAGGTGTGTTCGCCCTCACTGCTGCCGCAGTCGGCACAATATCGGTGGAAGAGCTGCAAAGGCTTCAGGTTTATTTCGTGTGCTATCTTATGATATCCGGGATACTGGTTTTCTGGGTACTTCCAGCGCTGGTAACTTGTTTCACATCCTTTACATTCAGAGATGTGCTGCAATATTCGAAGGATGCATTGGTTCTGGGGTTTTCAACCGGCAACAATTTTATCATACTGGCGGTCATAGCCGACAGACTAAAAGAATTGTTCCAAAAACATGCTGATAGAGAAGAGAAGCTGGGCAATGTTGTTGATAGCCTTGTTCCACTTGCCTATAGCTTCCCTAATATGGGCAAGCTGATAGAAATATCATTTATTTTGTTTGTCGCATGGTATTTAAACACTTCCGTGGGCTTTGCAAAGCAGTTAGAACTGGGTTTTTTAGGGGTGATGAGCCTTTTTGGCTCTCCGAAGGTGGGTATTCCATTTTTGCTCGATTACATGGAATTACCCAGTTCTTACTTTGACCTGTATTTGATGTCAGATGTGTTCACCAGAAGATTCAACGTTCTTCTTCAGACAATGAGCATGTTTGCGCTGACCCTCATAGTGTCGTTTGTTAGTATAAACAGAGCTGTCGTGAGTCTGAGCCGTATCTTGTGGGTGATTTGCTTTACCGCCATATTGCTATTCAGTTCCATAACCCTCACCAAAATGGTGTTGAGTAAAACTGTTGTAGAGAACTATCGAGAATACCGAATCCTGATGAATATGGAGATTAGAAATCAGTCTCTGGCGCGAATTTTCATGGATCCCCTGATTAGTCCGGAATCGGTTCCATCCCCGTCCGGATCGGGGAAGGGTATCATGGACAGAATCAGGGATCGGGGAAGGCTCAGGATAGGTTTCGACGATGAAGCCCTACCGTTTTCCTTTTTTAATGCCAGAGGACATCTCGTCGGATTCGACATCTATTTCGCTCATCGATTAGCAAAAAACATGGATGTTTCAATAGATTTTATTCATTTGGACAGGAGTCAGGTCAAGGAATTCCTGGAAAGGGGTATTTGTGACATAGTGATGTCTGCCTTTCCTATTCGACTCGACGAGCTTGGTCAGATAAATTTCACCAGGCCATACATGGAAATGAAATCCGCTTTTATAGTAAAGGATCACCGAAAAGAGGATTTTCGGAAGCTGTCCGATATTAAATCCATGAAAGATCTTAAAATAGCTGTCACTCCGGAAAACTCCAGAGAGGAACGCAGGTTGATTTCGAGCGTGTTGCCGAATGCCAGGATAGTTGAACTCAAAAACAAAAAAGCTTTTTTTGAAACCGAGGATGTGGCTGATGCCCTTCTGACAACAGATAAAATAGGAAAGGCATGGGCCTTGCTTTATCCAGTTTATGGAGTCGAAGTCCCTACACCGAACCTTTTTGTTTACGAATTGGCGTATTGCATTCCGATAACTTCAGGCGATGATAAGTTCCTGAATTACCTCAACCATTGGCTTAGTCTGGAGAAAACAAAAGGAGAGCTCGGCAGGCAGTTTGACTATTGGATTTTGGGAAACACTCCTGAAAGAAAGGTTCCAAGGTGGTCTATTATCCGAAATGTGCTGAAATGGGTCGACTAAAAATTCTCTGTAAGTAAATATCAATCAGATAGTTTTTGTTAACGACCGTGTATGTTAGTCATACATGGCTATATCTCTCCGTCATTTTGGATGTGGAGTGGCCCTACATTTTTCCAATCCAATAGAGGCTCTCGCCCCTATTGGCGGCTTAAATGGCTAAACTGTGACGTGTCGCTTGGTAGAGAGTCAGCCCATCTATTCCAATTTTGTCACATGCCTTTCGGAATGGTTTACTTAGCCATGCATGGGACAAAGGTTTCCCATTCTTCGTGAATACGAACATATCATCATTGATTGGCGTGGGGCTCGATTCGTATAGATCTCGCCCAGATTCATCTAATGGAAGAACCCCAGACCGTTTAGGTTTGGTCGTTTCTCTGATCTGATACCCCACTAATGATATTCTGATGGGCTGCAGTGAAGAGTTCGGCCATCACTTCGCAAACTTCTGCAAGGACTAGGAGAAACTGCATTCAATGATCGACTTTCAATATCTCCGTGTTACCTGACCGTACATAGGTTATTACTAGAAACCGTATAGCTGCCCACAAAGCCGGCACTGTTCCGGGGCTGAGAATTCCTCTGCATACAAAGCTCGAAGTTTGAGCACAGACTTTTCCAGTCGCTCCATCCCTTCGAAATCGGGAGTAACGCTGGCCAGCAAGTTGTCGTGCAGTTCCAATCTTCTCCGAAACCGCTCCCGAAACTCCACGTACGCTCTAGATTCCCATATCTGGTCCACGGTCGCGCAATGGAGGTTTCCCATTACGACACGCGAGGCCGTCGCACTCAACCCTCGGAAAAGCCGAGGGAAATCGCCGGCCAGCGGAGGGTTCAGATAAACGCAGGGTGATACTGATCCGTCAGATCCCACAAAGAAGTTCGCCAGAGGGTTTTTCTCACAGACAGGAACGAGGGCTTCGTTCAGTCGAGGTAACACCAGTGAGATTCCTCGCAGCAACGCTGACAGTCTACTAATGGCGAAACTCCACTGAAACGATAGACCCCGATCATACGCCACAAGCTGCTCTTGTTCCCCGGTGGCAACGTGGACCATCTGAGTCGGACGGATACCATCAGCGCCGAGCCGGCCACATAGCGCCACCGCTCGATGGAACGTAGCTAGATTCGCAGGGGTCATGAGGTAGTTGATCAGTAGGGGAGGAAAAAGACTTCTATTGCGGGCTTGGGAGAACTGCTGCACTGAAAAGGAGGCCATGGCAAAGGTCCCCTGTCCCCGAAGGGGATCCTGTGCATCCGCTGAAGATCCTGCAAAACTGAAAGCCATGGAGTCCAGCCCGGCCTCCAGTAACTCTGAAGGACCGTTGCGAGTAAACACGGTCCCATTGGAGCTCAGGCTTACCTTTGCTCCAGTCTTCTTGATCCTGACAATAAGATTTGGAGCGTCTTCTCTTAGCAGCGTCTCTCCCCAACCCTGCAGGTGAACGGAATCGCAGCGGTGGGCAATTTCGAGAACCCGCTGGAAAGCCGTCTCGGAAAGATCCCTGGCTTGCCAAGCGGATTCAAAGTAGTGGTAAACACACGTGCGACAACGGAGATTACACCTGCTCGTGACCTCCACCTGCACACTACCGAATCGCTTCTTGTCTCCGCACTGTTCCAACATTTAGCCATTATCCTTGGAGGACAGGTCCTTGTTAATCGACTTTGGGCACAGTCCTGTCTGGTGAATCTCGCCCTCCCCTGGAAACTTCTCGAGGAGAAATCACCGTCCCCGGTTCAGAGACGAAGGCAGATTCAGCGCCTGACTACCAACACATTGGACGGAGCTGATTCGACGATCTTTCTCGTAAGCCCCCCGGATCCGATTATGCGCCTTACCCCAGTGTTCTCGCGGGACGCTATGACGACAAGGTCAACCTTTCTCGACCTTGCATATTCGATAATTTCCATATCCGGATCTCCTTGTTTGACTCTGAACCTGCAGGGAACCCCGTCAGTGGCAAGCATCGACAAACCTTCATCGATCAACCGAATCAGGAGCTGTTCCGTATGGGAAAGGTCTACTTCTGGTAGGTGGAAGGGTACTACAGCGAGCAACGTCACTGTTCCTTCATGTCTGACGGCCTCTTTCCGGACCGTGTTCATGAGTCGCCCGAACGTAGCTTCGTCGTTTACCACAGCCAGAACATGAAACCCATGCACAAGGGACGGCTCACTTTTCATGAACTCCCGGTACCTGGGAGCATTCCAGATCCGAAAGTTGTCCATCCATCGGTCGAATGCCGAACGTTCAGGGGTGACACAGGCTATCGAGGTCCAATCCATGGACGTGCGCAGAGCTTGGGACAGTTTCGCTGCAGTGGGGCGAGAGAATGGGTCCCTGTCGAGCAGAAGGTAAAGAAGTTCCTGGATGCCGCAGGGGAGATCCGGTCTCAGTATACGCGGCGGCACGGGTTCCATATAGAGCCTTTTCCGGGCCCCCCGCATGGTTTCCGACTTGGCAAACGGGAGTTCACCCGTAAGCATTTCGTAGAGGACAACTCCCAAAGAATAAATATCACTGGTGGGGTTGCCTCGAATGCCCTCCAATTGTTCGGGCGCTATGTAGTAGGGCGTTCCTAGAGGCTCGTCGAGAACTCCCAGCGGGTCATCCATGTCCCGGTGAAAAGCCAAACCGAAGTCCACCAGTTTCGCACCGAAATCCCCGTCGATCACAATGTTTTCCGGCTTCAAGTCCTGGTGGACTATACCTCGTTGGTGGAGATACGCTAGGCCATCACAAACGTTCAAGAGGTATTTTTCGATCTCGGGCCAAGACAGCCGTTGCTCCATGCGCATTCTGGCATTTAGATCCGGGCCGTCGAGCAGTTCCATCACGGTAAAGTGGTCCGGTCCACGTTCAAAACTTAATATGTTGCTGTGGTGAAGACTGCCGGCAAGCTCCCACTCGATGCGGAATGTGGCGTATCGTCGCAGATTACCAAACCCCATTCCAAAGGGAATCTTGATCGCGCATCGCTGTCCAGCGGGGTCATTCACAGCGTAAATTTGACCATCAGCCCCTTTGTGGATCAGCCCGGTGATCCTGTACCCATGGAATTCCTCGTCCGGCTGTAAATTCAACAGGTCGTAATTCTCGGTTACCGACGGAAATTGATCAAAATCCATGGTAGCCTCCTCGGAAGGTGGCGGATTGTCTATCTTAAACTGCGATCACCGGATAAAGGACCTCTAGGAGGAATTGCGATCGCTGGGTTTTAATCATCAAGAACAGCCGTGGCGGGTACAACTCAACATGAACTTCTTCTGCCGATCTCTGAAGAACCGCGTCGGATGGTCAACACCAACGGGTATTCAGGAGTTTCTCAGGAGTGGCTCCAAGGTGGGAGTGTCGTTTACCAGCGACGTTCCCCCGGAAGCCTTGCACGGGAAATCTCACGATTGGGTTTCCCAGACTGGTTGCCGTTGGAAAGACTTGTCTTGTCCGATTTCGGCGGGACCAGCCTTTTCATGCTTTGCTCATGTATAGGTCAGTATACACGAACTCTTTGACGAGCAAAAGCGGACGCTCCTTTATTGCCGCATTAAAGTCCGGTATTTGAGCCCGGACACGGGTGTTCATCTCGTTGCGCTACGGCAGGGTGGAGACCACCAAAAGCGTGAAAGATCAGGTATGGTTGAGCAACCGGTCAGCCAGAAACTCCATCTATTCCCGAATGCCATCATCAAATCGGTCACGGCATTAGAAGATAAGCCGATTCCGGAGGCAGACCCGAGTTGAGTATTTTCCTTATGGTGACATTGCAATCGTACTCTGATATGCGATGCCAGGTCAGAGTGCTGGCATCTGTGTCGTAGATCACGTACGACGGAAGATTAATTTGATCCCGTGGTTGCCCAAGACTTCCTGGATTGACCAGAAGACGTGTCTTACCGTCATCCCTGTAAACCAAACCATCCGGAAACTCGCATCTGGAGAGAATTGAGCGGCCTGCATCGTCCATGACCACGGGTACGTGTGTGTGACCGCTGAATACGATTCTCCCCGCTGCAAACCTGAAGCACATCCATACCCGGAAGTGCCGACCAGGTAGCAGATACTGCCACTTAAACGGCTTGTACGCAGAACTATGAACGAATGTGAACTGCCCCATGTCGATCATAGGACGCAAGGCACGCAAGAAATCCAGGCTGGAAGACGTCAGCTCGTTTTGTGTCCACTGGATCGCTTCAAGGGCTATCGGGTTGAGACCTAAGGAGGTGTCCCCTGGATTATACGCAGCCCAATCGTGATTCCCCAATACCACATTCAGCCTGGGTAGCGACATGACAAGTTGCACACACTCGTTCGGACTGGGCCCGTATCCCACAATGTCTCCCAAGCAGCAAAGCCGGTCGACGTGCTGACTCCTGACCCTCTCTATGAAAGCCTCCAGCGCCTCAAGATTGCCGTGCAGATCACTAAATACCGCCAATCTCAAGATGCACCCCACTCCTTGACCGCCTCTTGAAAGTCCTTGCAAAGATCCTCCACCCACTGATAGCGGTCGTCCGGGTCTCCTTCGAGGCACCTGAGTATCACCGCCTCTAATCGGGGTGGCAGCGTCGCAACGTATATCCGGGGCGGTGTGGGACTCACGAGGAGCTTCAGTCCGAGCCGTTCACCTGAAGGGTTGATCGTGAATGGCATTTCCCCTGTGAGCATCGTATACAAAAGGCTCCCCATCGCGTAGATGTCACTCCTGGCATCACCCCGCACGCCCCGAATCTGTTCAGGAGCGATGGTTTCCACCGAGCCCTGAAGGCCCGCACCCGCCTCCTTGATGGGGTCGACGAGCCGGTTGTCCCACGCCAGTCCGAAATCAATGAGCTTGAGAGTCCCCTCTGCGGTTAGGACTATGTTTCTAAGTGCCAGGTTGTGATGCACGATCCCTTGCGTGTGCAGGTACCCCATCGCGTCGCAGAGTTGTTTGAACAGCGGCAGTACCTCCTCGAGGGACAGTTTGCCCTGCTGTTCGAGGTGCTCCTTAAGAGATTTCCCGTCTATCGCTTCCATGACGAGGAAGTCCTGTTCTCGTTGCTGGACTCCGATCAGGTTGGGGTGCCGTAATTCTTGTAGAATTTGAAGCTCATTCAAAAATGCGTGATAATAATAGGGGTTGTCCACGAGGGAAGGAAACGGGATCTTTAGGGAGACCCTGCCCCCTGTCTCAGAGTGTCGTGCGCTGTACAGCCAGGAAATGAATCCGGGAAACTGGGGATACTCTACCGTATACTTGCCCACAAACTTGGGGCCGAGCCCGTAAGAGCTCCTGAGGGTCCTCACATGCCTGGCCAGGAAGTCCATGCGTTTCAGGAGCGCCTCGATTTCATCACCGGTTCGCGGATCTCCTGTATGTTTACCGTCATGTTCGAGATCAACAAGCCGTTCGGATAATCGGGATAGGAAGCCCAGCCGGTGGGCCACCAGGCGGTTGAATATTAGGTTCACCACCAAAAAGATTGCGCCGAAGCCCATCACACTCAACAGAGCGAGAACCATGGTGTGTGTCCTCATCTGCGCAATCGTTGCCTGCACAGGAACGGATACCGAGTTCAGCCCCATGATCTCCCCGACTTGATACCCGAATCCCGATTGGTCACCGTATCGCTCCCGCAGTTCTCTGGGAGCATCCGCAGGTCTGCCGTGGCATCTGAGGCAATCTTGAGAGATCGTCACACGCTCGGCCACGAAAAAAACCCGTTCCCGGTTCCGCTGAACCTCCGCGGACCAAACGCTCAATTCCGGTTCTTCTTGGAATCGGAGTAGTGTCTCCTTTTCGAGGTCATCGGGAGCGTTGGCAGGATTTCTCGGCTGGGACGCTACTCTGCGATAAGTGTACCCGGGCATCTGTTCCGCGAAAAGTTCCTGGACACGAGAACTGACAAACGTGGTCGACATTGCCTCAATTATGAATTGGTCTGTGCCTAGCAGGCTGAACATACTGGGTCGAAGTACGTTCTCCACGTACCTTCTGGTGGAAGATGCCTCACTGAGGACAATGCGGGCTTTGGTGTGGGCCTCCTGCCAGAGTAGCTGCTTCTGAAAATAGTAGGCAGCGAGGGACATCGTTCCCACGGCAGGGAGGAGGAACACTGCCAGCGCCACATTAAACTTGGTCCTTATGCTCAAACCTTGCCAGTGCTTGCCAACAAATGTCCGGGGAATGCGCTGCCATGGGGAAGGCATGATCTGAAATCCGGGTTGCGCGAAAGAATCCGATCACTTACAATGCGACCATGGTTCGGACAACTACCACACTATGAGACTAAACACAAGGGGTCTACCGATGACTTGGAGCCTCCTTCACAACTCCCTCAAACAGCGCTTGTTCGGTCTCTCTCTGCAGGTCAAATTCACTATAGGCATGGCCGTAATTCTATTTGGTCTGAGCGCGCTGCTTTCGTTTGGACTTTACAAAGAATTAGAAGAGCTCCTCATTAGGAACGTGTATGAGAAATCCCAACTGGTCATGTCAGAACTTGAGGCCACCCGTTCGTATGTTAGAGACGTCCTACGACCCAAGGTCTCGTCCATGGTTGCTGAGGACGATTTTGTCATTGAGGCGATGTCGACCTCTTACGTGTCTCGAAAGATTATGGAACGATTTCAGAAAGTCCACCCGCACTTCTCATACAAGAGGGTCGCTGCCGGTGAGAATCCCAGGAATCCGAACAACGCTGCCACGCCGTTCGAAAGAGAACTTATTCAGGAGTTTGACAGGAACCGAAACCTGAAGGAGTGGCAAGGGATTGTCACGCGCGATGACGCACGCTTCTTTGTAATGATGACCCCCATACTCATGGAAAACCACTGTCTAAGATGCCACGGGAATGCTCAGGAAGCTCCTGCGAGACTCATCGAGCACTACGGGGACAAGGATGGGTTCAATCAAGCTCCGGGTAGTATAGCGGGGATGGAATCCGTGTCCTTTCCCGTGGAAAGCGCTATGGCCCAGATCAAGGGGCAGGCGCTAGCCCTCCTTGCCACCGGGCTCCTTGCCACGCTGGTGATCCTTTTACTTACGACGGTCTTTTTCAGAAGCCTCGTGGCAACACGTATAGGCAGCCTAAAGCGGTTTTTCAGGGATTTTGTCGCAGACGACAAATTCAGTCGCCGCATTGACGTCAAACACCGAGACGAAATCGGAGAAGTGTGCCACGCGTTCAACACCATGGCGGATCAGCTGCAATCATTGATGCAACAGAGAGATAGGCTGTTTATGGATGCCAGCGCGCAGAAGGAGAAACTCCGCACTGTTTTTGAAGCCATTACCGATCGTCTGTTGCTTATGGCGCCGGACTACTCGGTTTTGACAGCGAACCCTGCGGCCGTGGGAGAGAACGGAACCCCTAGCGAAGGACTGAAGTGTTACGAAATGCTCTATGGACTCTCCCAACCGTGCAAAGGATGTCAATTGGAACGTACAGTCTGTGATAGGGCACCAAGCTTCGGTGAAATTGAGCTCCCCGGAGGCGAGATACTGCTCTCGCAGTTGTACCCAATTATCGACCACGAGACAGGCCAAGTGGAGAGTGTCGTGCATTATTGTAGATCCATCACAGAAAAGAAACTCGTGGAACGTCAAATGATGCAGGCCGAAAAGCTTGCCTCGCTGGGGCAACTTGTAGCCGGGGTAGCCCATGAACTGAACAATCCTCTAGGTATCGTGTTGTTTTACTCGGGACTGCTCAAGAAGGAGCTCCCGGCAGGCTCTAGAGAGCGAGAGGATGTCGAGATCATCGAGAAACACTCCGAGACCTGCAAGACAATCGTTGGCGATCTGCTCAAATTCGCCAGGAACGTGGAAACCAGAGCAATGGTCAGTGATGTGAACGCCTGTGTGGAGAGGGTCATGGATGTGCTTGCCCGTCAATTCGACAAGGATAATGTCTCAATGGAGAAGCGACTCACGCCGGGACTACCCCCGATTCCCATTGATGAAGCAAAAATGCAGCAGGTGTGGATGAACCTGCTCCTCAACGCTAAGCAAGCTACGGAAGAGGGATCGATCACCGTCTCTACGAGTCGGGATGTGGGGTCCGCGAGGATAGGCGTTGTCATAGAGGACACCGGCTGCGGGATACCACCCGAAATTATTCACAAGATTTTCGATCCTTTCTTCACCACGAAGAAGACCGGAGAAGGCACGGGACTAGGGTTATCGGTGAGCTATGGCATCGTCAAGGAACACGGAGGTGAGATCGTGGTGAAAAGTCTTCCGGGCCAAGGATCGGTGTTCGAGGTATGGCTGCCGGAACAAAACAATGGAGCGAGCCGTGACCGGTGAACTATCAGACGCTTCTCCGGTGGTTCTGATCGTGGACGACGAACTGGATTTCGTACGGGGACTCTCGCGCAGCATCCCTAGAGAAATTCCGTGTTCGATTCTGACCGCTACCTCGGCAAGAGCGGCGTTGGAGTTGCTCGAAAGCTCTCCGGTAGACCTGTTGCTCACTGATATCCGCATGTCCGACATGGACGGGCTGGATTTGCTTGAACGAGTCAAACGCAACACCCCTTGGATTACAGTGATCGTCATGACCGGATACGGAACCATCGATATTGCGGTGGAGGCTATCAAGAAAGGAGCTTACGAGTTTGTACAAAAGCCCTTTAGCCCTGACCGAATAAACCTGATCGTCAAGAAGGCATTGGAACGCAACGGTTTGATCAAAGAGAACCTACGCCTGAAGGCCAGAATCAGTGGCCTCGATGGGACCAACGCGATTGTAGGAGAAAGCCCGGCCGTGGCAAAAGTGCTCGCAGCAATTCGTACGGTTGCGCCTCTTAACGTCACGGTACTCATGCGGGGAAAGTCGGGTACGGGTAAGGACCTGGCCGCACGACGCATCCATATGCTTAGCCCCCGCGCCGATCGGCCCATGGTGACCGTAAACTGCCCTGCGATCCCGGAAAACCTCCTGGAATCGGAGCTCTTCGGGTACGTGAAGGGGGCCTTCACCGGCGCGGACATCAACCGCAAGGGGCTTCTCGAGGAAGCCCGCGGCAGCACCCTGTTTCTTGACGAAATCGGGGACATCAGTCCCCTTATGCAGACCAAGCTCCTCCGGGTGATCCAGGACAAGGAGTTCCGGCCTTTGGGGAGCGCACAGTCAAAGATAGCGGATGTGCGGATCATCTCCTCCACCAATCAAGACCTAGAGGCAAAGATTGCTGACAAATCCTTCCGTGAGGATATTTACTACCGGTTGAACATGGTGACTATACGCATGCCATCCCTGCGCGAGATCCGGGAGGACATTCCCCTAATGGCCGTGCAGTTCTCCCGTGAGGCTGCCAGGGAATTCGGGTTGCCGTTCAAGACATTCCCCCCAGAGACAATGCGGTTCCTCATGAATCAACAGTGGCCCGGAAACATAAGGCAACTTCGTCACGCTGTCCAGAAAGCGATGATCTTTTCTTCGGGGACCGCACTTACAGTCAGAGACTTTGCGGAACTGGACAGCCCACCAGGAGCGGAGATCACCGAAAACCAGGTCGATATGCTTCCGTTTAGGGAGGCCAGGGAACGGCTAATATCAGGATTCACCACCCGCTATCTAACACGAGCTCTAGCTCAACACCACGGAAACGTCACCGCAGCGGCGCGTTCCATCGGTCTTGAACGTCAACACTTCCAAAAGCTCATGCGAGCACACGGCATCATGTCCAGCCCTTTCAGGGATTCTGCATCCGATTAGTTGCACCGCAACTGTGAGTTGCACTCATCCTTGGGATGTTCTCGTCTTTTCCAAGCCAGATTTCCCGCCAGCACTAGTTGTAACACGAGCGAATCGGATGGCACGCCCCTTGCTTTAGTCAAGGACATTCTTCAAGGAAGCGGTGAAGACCGGTCAAGCGGATCGCGTCATCCACCACGCCCTGCCATTAAGTTGTTCGTGAGCAGCGCCGACCGCTAGTTGTCGTGGTAAGGTCGCGGCGCCGTTGCGGGTCCTGTGACACATCAAGGCTTGCAACTGAGCGGTCGACATAACGGCTGACGACTGCAGTCGGAGGAACGCATTCCCCCGGGATCTGTATTCCCGCACAGGTCCTGTTGGGGAGCAATTCAGCTAGCGATCGGCAGGACTTAATGGGGGCCTGATACCGCATCCTGATTCTCGAAGGGAGGTTTTGTGATATGGGCAACAGTTCCCAGCCTGAAGGACCCCGTTGGATGTCAATCATTGTCGGCGGCATCATGGTGGCCTATGGATTCCTCATTCGGAGCGGTGCTCTAGAGGGGCTAATGAAGACGCTCCACACCCACAAGGACGCGGATCTGCAGATGAGACTCTGTTTCATCCTGGGGGGGATCGGCATTCTCGTGGGGATCATTAACCTGGTGCGAGGGCCGAAGGACAGCATCCTCGACAACTACGTCCTCAAGTCGGCGCCCGGCATCATGTTCCTGCTACTGATCTGCATGGGTATTCTCTGGTACCTGGAGCCGCTCATTGCAATGTGGAGCAAAATGGCCGAACCGACGCTTAAGTTTAGCGTCTTCAAGATCTTCAACCTCAACCACATCGTGCTCGGCATCATTGTGGGGATCCTGATCACAAACACCATCGGCATCCCCAAGTTTGCAGCTCAAGGGGTCAAGACCGCAAGATTTGTCCTTAAGATGGGAATCATCACTCTGGGATGCCGGTATTCTCTCGTTGAGCTGGCCAACCTGGGACAGATCAGCATCTGGATGATAGGTTTCTTCGTTGTAGGGACGACTTTACTGGTGCTATGGCTCGGGAGACTCTTCGCCACGCCTCATTCGATGACTGGTGTTCTGAGTGCCGGTATGGGCGTATGCGGTGTCTCCGCTGCGGTGGCCTGTTCGCCTGTGGTAAAGGCCAAGAGCCACGAAATGGCCTACACGATCGGAACTATTCTCCTGTGGGGGGTTGGCTGCATGTTCCTCTTCCCGACAATCGGGAAAATCTTGGGCATGAACCCTACCCAATTTGGAGCTTGGGCAGGCACGGGAATTCTCAATTCGGCTCAGGTCGCTGCAGCGGCTTTGGCGTTCAACGCTGTAGACATTGCGACCCTCAAGGTCGCGGAGATCTTTAACATTACCCGAGTGCTCTTTCTGCCTCTGATCGTCCTGATCCTTGCATACTGGTTCGCCAAGGTCACCGGCGGCGAGGGCTCTGGCACGAAGCTATCGCTAAAAGACGTAGTTATAGACAAATTCCCTCTGTTCGTGCTGGGATTCATTGCCATGTTCACGCTCTCGTCGCTGGGACTGTTTGGTCCACCAGAGCACTACCAAGGCACGTTTCTCGACTTCTCGTATAATAAACGGACCGAGATCACCCCAGAAGAACTGGACGTTTTGGGGAAATTCATCGCCAAACCAGAGAATCTTGCAGGTCTGACCGATAAGCAGCAGGAAGCCCTCAAAAACCTTTACGAACAAAAACAGATAGCGGGTGACTACGCTCAACGAGCAGATGCAGCGGCGTTCCGGGCCAAAGGTAAGGAGCGCCTCGACACCATCAGGTCCATAGTTGCCAGCAAGAAGATATCCGACCCGAAAGTGGCTGCGGCCCTTAAGCACGCGGATAAGCAGGTGCATAAGAATTCCAAGACCGTCGTGGTGCTCACGGACCTGATGATGTGGTTCTTTGCTTACGGACTGCTTGGACTTGGGATGCAGATTACTTGGACGGCGATATCACAGGCAGGCGGAGCGCCGCTGGTCATCGGAGCGATAAGCGGTACCTTCAAAGCGTTGCTGTCCCTGATCGCTGTGTTGCTGCTTATCAAAGAAATGGTCTAAAAGCCACAGAGATAAGAAAGGAGTGACCTCATGGAAGAAGAGAAGGCTCAACCGACAACTGCCCGCATCGCGGCCGAACCCGAAGAGCGCGCGCTGTCGGTATTCAAGAGTGAGCGCAACGAGGATATAACCGCAATGATTTTCACTTTCTTGACGGCTTTGATCGTACTCATTTTCACCAAGTGGGCGTAAAGTAAGAGGGCTTCCGGTCTTGGTACCCGGAAGCCCTCCTGACTGGTAACAAAAGAAGCGCTCAACAAGGAGAAGTCGATCCGTCTGGGCGGGGTCTTCGCTTCAAGGGACAAGGGCACTGATAGAGGGAGAAGCCCTGCCCGACAGATATTCATAAAAGGAGCCATATGGATATGTTCACCCGAATATTGGTCGCAACCCATGGAACGTCCGGCGCTCAAGCTGCGGAGGACTTGGCGGCTGAACTGGCCTCGACCTTTAGCGCGTCGATGTGCTGCCTGCACGTCATACACGAAAATTGGCAATGGATGACCGGCGATGATTGGCTTAACACTTCCGCGAGCCGGAATCAGTTCGCTCGTCACGTAGAGTCTGAACTCGCGAGAGAGGCCGCCACGATCATGGAGCGGGTCTCGGAAAAAGCTTCAATTAAATCGATCCCCGTGATGACGATCAAGAGGGTAGGCAATCCAGCAACAGTCATTCCAATAGTTGCAAAAGAGATGGGAGCTGACCTGGTCGTCGTAGGATCGCGCCAGAATCGGCCAGACATCGGTTTCAAGGCACGGATCGCGTGGACCGATTTCCTTGCCAACTGCGGTGTCCCCGTGTTAGTGGCGCCCCCTGTGAGTTGACAAATGCCCAGGACCGTAACCAGCACTTCTCCTGACGTTAAATTGCCTTCGGACCAGGTCTTTGACACGTTGTGTCGAATCGGCAAGGTTTTCAGACTGAACCCTCACTGGACCATCCGATACTGTTCGGTGAGCCCCGACACAAATATCACTGAGGGAAGCGTGACATCCATCGAGTTCGAGGACTACGCTACCTCGGAGATTTGGTCTCTAAAGGGCGCCTGTAAGGTATGTGAGCCTCCCAGACAACTGGAACTCGTATTTGAGGGGTCCCACAAGTTGTCCACCGTGTTTCTTGTTAGTGAATCGCAATCTGGGAGCCGTGTTACCGTTGAGGAGACCTATTCGGACGATCAAGACCCAGAAAAGTTTGGATGGTACAAGGAGCAGTTGGACTTCTGGGTCAGATCCCTTACAGCCTATCTCAAACTGCTGGCAGCCAAAGGGTGGAAGGCAAGACTCTATCTCTGGTTCATGGACCGGTTCTGGATCTCTGCAAGCCCCTCAGGAAGACGCATATCGATCGTGCTGTTCAAGATCAGTATCGTTGAGCTGGTTCTGATCTTGGCCATTCTGGCAATGTGGGCAATATTTTTTCAACGCTAATCTCTCGTCAAAGGAGGCGTAAAATGCTTGGGACTGCTTGGGGATGGGTAATAAGCGCGCTGGTGGTAATAGGGGCGGCCCTCGGAACTCTCGGACTCCTGTATTTGTTCAGGCCCTGGAATGCCAAGTCCGAGGGCAGTTGACACTCGACTGCCAGGGGTTGTAGCGCTTCTCTAAAATTCTATCGGAATGGCGACGGTTTCAAGGGGTTCATCACTCCTGTTGATTAGTCTTCCGGGACCCTCAATGAATCTATCGATGCGATGATTTCTGGTTTTGGCGTAGAAGCCAGAAAGCCATTCGCCCTTCATGACTAGCCAGAGGCGTTCAATGGGGTTATAGCGGTTCTCGAAAGTAATAGCGAAAAGAACGCGACTTTTTGATCGAAATGTGTTTTTCTTAGGTCATGTGTCGTGAACAAAACATGCTGAACCTCGAGAACTGCTTCTTGGTGGAATGAGTTACCGCAGCCAAGGGTTTGATAGCCATGAGTCGCCTGTCATTTTTCAAAGTCAGGGCTGCATTCATTGGTGGCCAAATACAGCTCCCTTTCCGTTCAGTTCCCCCTGTTTGGGATATTTCTTTGACGGAACAGAAGAAGCTGCTAATGTCGTCAATTTTGTCATCCTCTGTTAGGGGTCGCTAGAAAATAGCGCTCTTGATGACGTTAGAGAGTTGCTTGGCGATCAAATAATTCGCTCCAGCGGTAAGATGACACCAATCCGTAAAAACCCACACAGATTTTGAGTCGAAATAGTCTGAAAAGTCGACAACAATGTAACCCTTTTTGTCTGAGCTAAGCTTGACAGTGTCAATAATGAATTTCTAGACGTCTGCAGTGTTCATATCATAGACAGTGCAGATTACACTGAGGCCTTTCAAGCTCTTGTTTAGGACCCAACCATTATATCCAATTTTCTTTGGTTCCTAATTGTGACGATACCTCATGGCTTGCTGGACGATAGCATTTCCGGTATCTCCACTCACAACACGCTGTTATTACTAACCAATATCGATAGCACCGATAGTGACGATAAATTTCCAATTATTAGACTTTTTAGTGACCCTGCTTTTTTTGGGCGGTATTGATTTGGGGTGGGGTTGCTGTCTTTGACTTGCGTCTAAACCCTAAAGACAATTCGAGCCCCGATTTGCATACACTTTTTTCGGGGCTCATCTTTAATGAATTCCATAGGTTAGTGGAGCGGGAAACGGGATTTGAACCCGCGACTTCAACCTTGGCAAGGTTGCACTCTACCACTGAGTTATTCCCGCGTCGAACCCTTCTTTTAAATGAATTGACTGTGGTTGTCAAGCTCAAAGTGGGAAATTCTTTC
>CAZIVV010000204.1:0-11379 GCA_964542775.1 uncultured Desulfomonile sp. | reverse complement strand
ATCCCTATACAGATGTCGCGTTTATTTTAAAACCTGCAAAAAATTACCCGATGCCATCAACATTCTCTGGGGAATGTGAGTTGGATCATGACGGACAGGACGTCCACTAGTTAACCATCACGCTTTTCATTGAGATTCGGCTGCTTCTGCAGCCAGCCAATTTGAGGCGAAAGGCAAGGCGGGCGTTAATTCAATATATTGAGAAAAATCCCGAAATTCCATGAACAGGAATCAGAAGTCTCCGAGAGGCGATTTTTCATTAAAACGAAAGCGTTTCTCTTCACAAGGTATGGGCATTTCCAGAAAACCTTTTGGCTGAGCAAAACCTTATCCTGAATGCCCAGGCTGCATTCAACCAACAGGAGCGAGAGTCGAATCACCGGCACGGAGGCCGGCGCTACTGGATTGCGCATTGAAAATCAGGTGGCCCTATTGAACGCTTAAACTGCCATAATGACAAGACCGGGGATATAGTCGATATCAGAAGCTGGTAAGCTGAATCGACAAATGAAGAAATATGACCAGGATGCTACAGGTTTTCAGAAGAGCCCTGTAAAGAAAAAAACCACTCCGCGTTGTTACTGCCTAACATCACGGAATGGTTTAGAACTTCGTGGTGCCGAGGGACGGAATCGAACCATCGACACAAGGATTTTCAGTCCTCTGCTCTACCGGCTGAGCTACCTCGGCGCTATCCAGCCAATATAATGATAATCAGGTTGGCTGTCAATCAAATTCTAAAAGCCTCCGACGGGATTCCGGTATTCATTCGGCCTTTGAAATACAAACCGGTGGATCCACTACTTTCCGAGGTAATCTGGCGCTATGTTTCGAATACCCTTGTTCTGGAGCATGTGAAATGTTCTCATCTTTCTTACATGCGCAGGATTCAGGGATCCTAGTGGAATGTAAGTGATTCTCTTCCCCATCCTTTGCGCCAGTTTCTTCCATTTTTTTTCAGGCGCTTTTCTGGCGGCGTAAACTATCCCAGGTTTCTCGGAATAAACGATACCGGCCACGAGGAGTTTTTCGTGTTTGGAGTTAATCAAATCAAAACCTGGATCACGCCAGACGTCGTACATTCTCATGGGCGGGTAAGACATCACGAACCCGCCATGTTCGAGTCTACAGATCCCGGGTCCCACTAGGTCAGATCCCGGGTCTGTCGAATAAAAGGCCATGTCCGATTCCTGTGAGTGCTCTCCCAGCCAGGTCATTGTAAATGGATAGAGGGTTCCATCAGGGTCTTCATCAAAGATCACGACCACAGAGCCAAAATCCACTCCACCTTTCTCCGAACTCTTGACGTATATTCTCTTTTCGTAGAATCGCCTCAGTGTCTCGCGCACGTCGGGTCCACCGCCAAGATCTGAGATAAAAGGCTCAGCGTCAGACCAGGATGAGTGAACAAGATTTCTGGCGTGCCTCATCAGGGAATCACCCCAGCGTTCAATCTCGACATCCTCAGGTGGGTATGAACAAACATCAACCTCATCAGGATCGGCTGAATCCCATGTCTTTTTTAGATGTTCCTTCCACTTCGTGTCTCTTACGGATCTTAGCCTGTATTTCCTGTGAGGCGCATTGAAGAAGTTTCGGAGCCTCTTATGCAGCGTTATCCTGTGCCCCTGAAACATGAGAGAATCTTCATCGAGAATGGTAGAAAAGGGGTCATGCAGGTCATTGGTCCATTTGAAATCACAAATGTATTCATGAACGTGGTATGCAAAATCCTCGTCCATTGCTGATCTGGCTGATGACACGAGATGGTACAGATCCGGCAGCAACTGATTTTTTGACGCCAGCCACTTCCTCAGGAATTTGCTCCACGTTGTCCTGACGTAATCCGGGACCTCCTGGTGGCTGACGGACTCAAAATACTTCACAGAGGAGGCCATCAACTCCACTATGAGGTCATGCCTGTTTGATATCGCGATATTTTCGCCTGAAGCCCTGGCCTGTTCATAAACTTCCAGCAGTCTGGGTATTTCTGAAAAGCCCTTTTTCAGGGATTCCGGATGCAATGCGTTAGCCAAAGCCCTCTTGACTCCGGTTTTCAGAAGCGGCAAGGGTTGAGGCTCCTGAAAAAGGGCCACAACATGAGGTAAAGTGAAAAGACCGCCGACAAAGAGGACCTTGTCGAACTTTCGGGAAGCTTCCCTCAAACGCGAAGCAATGAATACCTCTCGTGATGATTTTTGAATCTGATCCTTATCGGAAGTCAGTGAATCCATTTTCTCAAAAAAGGTCTTCTGGCCGACGGCATCTACAAGATAAGGCGCGGAAATGTCACGCCCCAAATTGGGGAACCTGTATGGCGTCGGATCAACAAACCAAATCGGTATGTTGAACTCAAGTCCGGATCTCACGGCCTCGATGACCCCGTCAGACCCCTCCACTATCCACACACCGTTCTCATCCTCTGACGTCTGGAAAATGATCACCGAATGGAATGGTAATTTTTTGATAGAGTCTGTGATCTGTTCACGGAGCGAGTTTGGAGCCTCCACACAGATCAGGTCCGGCTTCTCTTCCAGCACATAGTTCCTGACTTGGACGGCGAACTCGATGGCATAAGGAGTCGACCCTACGAAGGCCACATTTTCATGTTTCAGGACATCAAACCACCGATGGCCCATTAAATGCGACACTGGCTTCTCCTACGATCTGGCTCACTGACTGGGCTAACGCCTGAGCCTGCGACATCTCCGGATTAAACTTCGTCAGTCTGTGAGCATATCTGGCAATATTTAAGCCGTCACGGACACTCAATTCATCATCACGGCTGTGTGAACGTTGCAACAGATCGACCACGTTATTCAGTAATTCATCTGAAGGCGATCCGAGTTTTGTCCTGAGAATCCGGTATTCTTCTTCCCTCGTAGGGTAGTCCATCTGGATTCCCGGCTGCAGTCTCGAGAATATGTATTCCGGGACTTCAAATGTGGACGCATCCTCGTTCATG
This sequence comes from uncultured Desulfomonile sp., assembly GCA_964542775.1. Lineage (GTDB taxonomy): Bacteria > Desulfobacterota > Desulfomonilia > Desulfomonilales > Desulfomonilaceae > CAITZA01. The sequence goes on along the minus strand of CAZIVV010000204.1, from coordinate 8,414 downwards.
GTGACGCAGATCCTGAATTGTTCAGATGCCTTTATGTCGATTCCCGCAACTATCGAGTAAACGGATCTTCTCATATCGAGCAGCGGAGCAAGAGAAGCCCAGCTTTTCTCGCTCATCCTGTTGCCCTCATCCAGCAGACAGATGCCACCCCTTACCATTGCGCTTACCAGAGGCGACGCCACGTACCTGATCTTCCCCTCATCGGCTATTACGGGCGAAATGATCAGATCTTCAGGCTTCGTGTCAACAGCGCACTGAAAGATGTAAAGGTCCTGGTTCCGGGCCTTTGCGGCTGTGATTGCCAGAGAAGTCTTGCCAACCCCAGGCTTGCCAAGGATGCGTGGCTGCATTGGTGGATCATCATCTTCATCTGACCAGGCCGCCAGAAGCTGGTTCAGGGGCTCTTCCATTCCCACCCACTGGATGTCGAAACGCGGTGGCTGCATCAGGTGAATCTCTACACCGTCAATTATTATTGTATTCCCGGTTTTCATGTCAGTTTGTGTACTTCCCATTTAAGAATGCCAGTTCATTGAAAATCAAGGCAGAGTTGCTCAGAGCAGTCGTCCAAAAACGACATTGGAAAGCAATCGCCCCTTATCCGTCAGCTTCATTACAGCGCTTTCATAAACAAACAGGCCAGACTCATTCAAATCATCCAGCCGGGTCTTTACAAATCCTTGCGCGTCGATGGAATATTTTTCTCCCAGTCCTATTAGATCAACTCCTTTGTTCAAACGCAAGCCCATGAGGAGAGCCTCGACCATTCTGGTGTGTGAATCCAGATCCACCGTTGTTTCCCAAGTCAGCAAGCCTGACTTAAGTCCGGAGCTGTATTCATCAAGCGACTGTTTATTGGAATATCGTACAGATTCGAGTCTCCCATGGGCTGCGGCTCCCATGCCAAGATAGAATCCGTCAGTCCAGTATTTCATGTTATGGACAGACTGACGTCCATCCCTACAGAAATTGGAAATCTCATACTGTTCATATCCATTCTCTGCGAGCACGCCGCAAACCATTTCATACATGTCAGCGCTCAAATCATCATCCAGTGGACCAATATTGCCAGACAAGAGGCTCTCAAAAATCGGCGCGCCATCCTTGACTTCAAAAAGATAAACTGAAACATGATGAGGAGAGCACATCATTAGTTTGTCAAGGCTTACTGCGACAGAACCGAGTGTCTGACCTGGATATCCTATCAAAAGGTCGATAGATATGTTGTTGATACCTATTGATCTAAGGTCCTTGACGGAGCTTATTATGTCGGCGCTTTTGTGCAGCCGATTCATGGTGACAAGCTCAGAGTCGTGAAATGACTGAGCCCCGAGACTGACGCGATTTATTCCCATCTGGCGCCAGGACGCCGACTTCCCGCAGTCAAAAGTTCCGGGATTGACTTCTATCGTTATTTCCGCTTCTGGTGAGATTTCATATCGACTGTATAAACACTCAAGAATGGTCTTCCAGTCATCAGCCAACGCAATTGACGGGGTTCCACCACCCAGATATATGGAATCAAATGTCTTGGGACCGGTTCTGGAATCTTTTCCGTAGTGTTGGGCCCACAGGCCTGCCTCGCATAGCAAGTCGCTAAAATAATCCCCAGCCTTTCGGGAATCGTACGCGTAACTCGTAAACGAACAGTAATTACATCGCGACAGGCAGAAGGGGAAATGAAGGTATAGTCCAGCTGGAACCTCTGTATCCTGTATGACTGTTTTCAAGGGGGCCATTCTGGTATCTGGATAGAGGAGTGTGTGTCGGGAAGGAGCAGCTTTTTTAGTTGGCTGGGGGACGAGGATTCGAACCTCGGTTAACGGGGCCAGAACCCGTCGTCCTGCCGCTAGACGATCCCCCAGCAGGTTTCCAATACTAACTATTCCAGGCGTGTCATGTCAAGTCGATTTATCAAACTCGTCCTTCATCCACATTTCAAGCGCCTCTGGTGAAACAGCCCCAAGCCTGTAAATAAGGGGCTGTCCCGACTCCAGCGCAACCACGGTTGAAGGCATGCCACCTGGAGAGAGGCCACTGTCTACTACGTAATCAACCGAATCAAGCAGAACTGAGGAAATTTCTTTGACCGACGCGGCGTTGGCGCCACCGGACAGATTGGCGCTTGTAGCAGTGATCCAACCTCCGGATAATCTTGCCAGTCGTCTCGCCGGACAATCAGGGGGCACGCGGACCGCAACCCGCTCCGACTGATCCTGAAGACATTCAGGAAGTCTGACCTTCAATTTCATGAGCACGGTAAGGCTACCTGGCCAAAAATTCAAGCCGAGTTCCAACGAGTCAACTGATTCCTCCGAGATGACTCCTGAAACATTCTCAATTTCGGATGCAATCAGAGGAAGGGGTTTGTTCATAGGACGTCCTTTGAGCATGTAAACTCTCTTGACCGCTTCCGCGCAAAACGGATTAGCTGCAACACAGTAAAAAGTCTCCGTAGCAACCACCACTATTCCACCGCGGCCAACCGCTTCCGCTGCGCCTTCCACATTGTCCGTCAAAATGGCCTTCATTTCTTTAACTTTTCACAATGGAGGGCAGGCAACGTCTCTTCTGACATTGAGCGAAACCCTGAAGACTGCTCTTTGATCAAGATAAAAATTACAATAAAAGTTCTCGTCAGTAACGTCCCCTTACAAAATTTGCCAACAGTTGTTGATAAGTCTGGCTGCCGACTCAAAAGCATGCCTGCACGGCCACCACTTGGCGGCTGGTTCTATTAACTTATTGATATAACGTAATTTGCAAGACAGGGGCAACGCCATGACAAATCGGGATCCTCCACTTGACATCGTCTTGTCGGCAGCCTTGAATAGTAATACCGACGATGAGTTATCAACAGTTAATTAAAATTCTCTTCAGACAATCAGTTGATGTCTAACCAATTCCCAACGCCTCGCGAAGTTCATTTTCACGGAAACCAACTATTACCTTTTCACCAATAATTACAGTTGGAAAGGCGCATCTCGATGTGAGCCTTTTTATTTCCTCTATGGTAGCGTTTTTTTCCTCTTCAGGAAGAAGATCAACATCGGTGAATTCGAATTCTATGCCCGATTCACCCAGAAATTTCTTGCATGATCTGCAGTGACTGCATGTGCTTAGAGAATATAGTTTACAGGACGCCATTCAGGTTACCAATCCTCCTTGGTGTTTGCATAACTTCAGCCAAGTTATCACATTCCAACTTCTGGATTAAGAAATATCACAAAAGAAACCCAAAGTCATGAATCGCTCCGTCACAAGCTCTACAGGATTCTTCGTAGTCGTGTGGAATCTTTTATTCTCAGGGCTTGTCTTGGTAAACGCAATTGAATCCAGCGAGACATCTTCATGTTTTCTAAAGTCGTCCATCGGTTGACTTTGGCCCTGACACGGTGATAATGCTATGTGACTGTAACTAACTTACCATTTTTCAAAAGGTGTCCGTCATGTCAGCATACGAGAAAAGGGCCCTGATAACAGGTGTAACAGGCCAGGATGGGGCTTATCTTACCGATTTCCTATTGCGCAAAGGCTACCAGGTGTGTGGCGTAAAAAGACGAAGCTCTCTTATAAATACCCAACGTATTGACGGCTTTTATCAAGATCCCCACGCTGGACCTCGCCAGTTAATTCTCGAATATGGAGACATGACAGATTCTACGAATCTCATAAGAATTATCCAGCAATTCCAGCCTACAGAAATATACAACCTTGCAGCTCAGAGTCATGTCAAGGTGTCGTTTGAGACCCCTGAGTATACGGCCAATTCGGACGCGGTCGGCGCATTGCGGTTGCTCGAGGCAATCAGAATCCTGGGTATGGGCAAAACTGTTAAATTTTATCAGGCCTCCACCAGTGAACTCTATGGGAAGGTTCAGGAGACTCCTCAGACCGAAAAGACTCCTTTTTATCCTCGTAGCCCTTATGCGGCAGCCAAGTTGTACGCTTACTGGATAGTCAGAAACTACCGTGAAGCGTATGGCTTTTTCAGTTCTAACGGGATCCTTTTCAACCATGAGTCCCCGATGCGCGGAGAAACATTTGTAACAAGAAAGATCACCCGCGCTGTTGCACGCATCAAGCTTCAGATGCAGCAGTGTCTGTACCTTGGTAACATGAATGCCAAGCGCGACTGGGGATACGCCGGTGATTATGTGGAAGCCATGTGGAAAATTGTTCAGCATCCAGAACCTGATGATTTCGTTGTTGCCACCGGAGAAAATCATTCGGTCAGGGAATTTGTCGAGCGGTCCTTCCGTGAAGTGGGAATAAACATAGAGTGGAAGGGCGCCGGAGTAGATGAGAAAGGTATAGATTCTGAGACAGGAAACATTCTGGTTCAGGTAGATCCACGTTATTTCAGGCCCACTGAGGTTGATGAACTATTGGGAGACCCGTCCAAGGCTCGTGACGTTCTGGGCTGGCAGCCTAAAGTAACATTTGCCGAACTGGTGCGCCGTATGGTGGTATCGGATCTCAGGGAAGCTGAAAAGGAACAACTCTGCCGAACAGCCGGTTTCGAGTAACCGAGAGTGATTAACAGCCTGAGCGCTCAGCTGCTTTTCTTATGAGTTCCGGGAGATCACGTAGCTGTCCTGCCAGAAGTGTCCTGCAATCGAACAAAACGGCGTTTTCGTGGACGAGCGATATTACGGGTGGATTGCCCAGCCGCAGATTTCGTTCTATTTTTGAGGCGGAGACAGATTCATGGCGTATAGCGACTCTGGGACCCTCGAGGTCTCCGAGTGGCAAAGCTCCACCACCTACCCTTCCTGAACCAGTCTCAATGGAAACCTGAAACCCGGGACTCAGACTTCTGCGAAGCGAATCAGCAAGGAACTGAGCGTCTGATTTAAGTACTTCTGCGGGACGGGCTATCATCTCAAGAGTGGGCACACATTGAAATGGGCCTTCAGGACGTGTGTACTGTTCTAGCGTAGCTTCGAGACCTGCCAGGGTCATTTTGTCCATCCTGAGGGCCCGGGTCAGAGGATTTTTCCTCATCGCCTCAATGTATTCCTTTTTCCCAACCAGCAGACCGGCCTGAGGTCCACCAAGGAGCTTGTCTCCACTAAAACTGACTACATCCACTCCACTTGCCACTACGGACTGGACTGTCACCTCATCGTTTAGACCGTAAGAAGCCAGATCAACCAGACAACCACTTCCAAGATCCATCATGGTGGGAATTCCGTGATCGCGGCCAATTTCGACAAGCTCATCCAATTGCACTTCTCTTGTGAAACCTACTATTCTGTAGTTACTTGTGTGGCATTTGAGAATCAGCGCAGTGTTCTCATTGATTGCTCCAATGTAGTCACGGGGATGAGTTCTGTTAGTTGCGCCCACTTCTTTGAGAATAGCGCCAGATCTGGCCATAACTTCCGGAATTCTGAATGAGCCACCTATCTCAATCAGTTCGCCACGGGAGACTATGACCTCCTTGCCCCGGGCCAGTGTAGACAAAGCCAGCAAAACAGCCGCAGCGTTGTTGTTTACCGCGAGAGCGGCCTGTGCTCCCGTAAGTTCTTCAATAAGAACCCTCAGATGAGAATTCCTCTCGCCTCTTTTGCCCTTGTCGATATCGTATTCGAGATTGGAGTAAGACATGGCGACTTGAGTTATTCGTTCAATTACGGGTTTGGGAAGGGGGGAACGTCCGAGATTGGTGTGAACTATGACCCCGGTCGCGTTAATCACATTCCTTAGCTTAGGACCGTAGAGTCTGTCTGCTTCCATAAGGAGTCGCACGTCGACGGCTTCAGGGTCGCAATCCCGTTCTGTCAGTTCGCCGGAAATAACTCCCGACCTGATGGATTCCAGGGTCTTTCTGACAATTCTCCTGATAACATTGTCGGAATATATCTTTCGAAGATTCGACACGGATTCCGTGGCCTGGACTTTATCAACCGATGGAATTTTTCGTAAAACTGACGAAACCTTTATATCAGACACTAATTGCCCTTTCCTACGACTTGGACTTGATTTTAAAAGATTTTACGGCTTCATCGAAACCCTGCATGTATCTTTTGAAATCACTTGCCGGGGCTGTAAAATCTACGTTGACTATCTGTTTGTCAGTCACGACAAGCAAACGCCAGGAGCGCAAGCGGGTCATGTCAGACGGCGCCTTCTCCTTGAAAAGCGCTGCTCTGGCGCCTCTAATTTTGATCTTTTTTACTTCTTCTACCGTCTTATCGCGCTGACCGGCCTTCCTCAGAGCTTCAAAAATCTCTGGCCCTGATTTTGAAAATATCTCTCCCACGACAAGGTAAATCTCAGCTGGACCTTTACCCCACTTCAGAATACCCGGCTCGTCTACCGCCACAGACTTGAAGCCCTCAGGCAGCTTCAGGTCAAAGAAGAGGTCGGAATTCCCGTCAGCGGCCTTTACATCTTTGGGCGCTTTTGTGTTTTGCGCATGGGAAAAGTCATGCGATAACATTATCACCGCCAGAAGGACGGCCACCAGCATGAGCCACATATCGACTTTTCTTTTCAGGTTGACCTCCTGAACGGTTTGTTTTTATTTGCAACCAGGTATAACCTGGAGGGCAAAGGTTAAGGCTAGCGAGTTATAATACCAGAATTCAGGTGAAAAGACATTAAGCTGTTCAACAAAAAAGGCATCGTTTATTCACTCGGGTGCAAAGTCAACCAGGTCGAGACTGAGTCGGTGGCTCAACTCCTCTCAGATTATGAATGTGAACTGTCAGAAGCTCATGAAACTCCGGATCTGGTTTTCATAAATACCTGCTGTGTAACTGGACGCGCGGAGGCAAAATCCAGACGTTTTGTGGGTCGTGTGGCCAAAAAGTATCCCAAGGCGAAAATAATTGTTGCAGGGTGTTTGGCTGAACTCAAGCCGGAGGATTTAAAATCCCTTTCTCCGAATATCGATTGCCTTGGGACATTTGCCAAAGACAGGCTTGGTCTGACTGACTCGCTCAATGACAACAATTTCGCTAACGAGTCGGGTTTGAGGGCCTCAGATTCCAAAACATTCAGTCTGTTACCAACCCCTGTGACCCAGCACAGGTCCAGGGCTTTTCTTAAGATTCAGGATGGCTGTTCCCAAAGGTGTTCCTATTGCATAGTGCCCACAACCCGAGGTCCGTCCAGAAGCATGGGTTTTGACAGGGCCCTTGTAGATCTAGCCAAACTCCGAACAGCGGGTTATCCGGAAATTGTCCTGACAGGAATACACCTGGGCGCCTATGGACGCGATCTCGAACCGCCAGAAACACTTGACAGTTTTGTATTTCAGACGCTGGATTTCTTGAATGGCGCCAGATTGAGATTGTCATCAATAGAGCCACAGGAGGTCTCCGACCGACTCATCGAAATAATGGCTCAAGACCCCAGAATTTGTAATCATTTCCACATTCCTGTCCAAAACCTCGATGACCGGATCCTGCAATCGATGGGAAGGCCTTACAAATCAGGTGACATTATTGAACTTGTTCACAAAATACACACAAGAGTCCCTGATGCCTGCCTGGGCGCTGACATAATGGTGGGATTCCCTGGAGAGGACGAGGAATCATTCATGTCTACAGTTCATTTACTGTCAGAATGTGAATTTTCCTATCTTCATGTATTTCCGTTTTCGAAGAGGCCAGGTGTTCCCGCCTCACTAATTAAGGGAGCCCCAGACGGGAAAGTTGTAGCAGAGCGCGTGCAAATCCTGAGAGAACTCTCCGAAAAACTGCGCATTATTTTCTATCGGCGCTTTGTCGGACGTGAATTGGAAGCCTGTCTGGAATCGGGCCACGAGACTAGCGCCGGGGCCGTCTCCGTTCGAACTGACAACTATATTCTGGCAGATATGGAAAGCCCATGCTCTCCGCTTTCAGGTAGACTGTTCAGGATTCAGATCCAGTCGATAAAACAGGGGCGGGTTTCGGCAAGGGCGTTACCCTTCGGATGATCGTGTGAGAGATCCTCTTGATGATAGTCAATGAGCCCCATAAATGGACTCAAATTACTCTACCGTCCTCTGGATGTACTCCCTGGCTTTGAGCAGATGGTCTTTGGCCTGAACAAGATCCTGCCTTTTTGATTCATTGAAGAAATTGACAAATGATTCAGTCGCCACATAGGTGTGATTTATGGACTGACGAATCAGGTTGTGATACTGCGCATATCCGTCAGGAGGAATTATTGAGAAAATCCTGGAATCAAGGATTCTCAGTTCCCGCTTCATTGACTCCATTTTGATATTGATCTCCTTGGGAAGTATGGAACCGTTGATTTCAGTAGGATCAAAATCCGCTACACTTAGAGAAGGCGTGCGCGCCATCAGCAGGGACAACTCCTCTAGAACCGGAGCTGTTTCTTTGAGGTATTTCCTTACTTCAGGAGTCATGGAAACCTCGTTGTCCAATGGAGACGGTATTCTTTCCTTTTGA
>CAZIVV010000203.1:0-19326 GCA_964542775.1 uncultured Desulfomonile sp. | reverse complement strand
CTTGTAAACTCTCTGCCATGTTCATCTCACTACGAGATAATCACTCCTGAATTTGACACTTCATCGATATTTAACAGGAGCCTATGGCAAAAGTTATATCTCCCGAGGATTCTGGCTCAATCGAAGGCTGACATTCTCTTTTCTCCCGGGGGCTTTTTACCGGTAAAAGTCTCGCCGCAGATCAAGACTGCCGTGACTTTTCAGAACATGCTGCCATTCGATGACAGGGAACGTCAGCGTTTTCCCTACAGTTACATACGATCGAGGCTGTGGCTTTTGAAATACATACAGGGGGCTTCAATCAAAAACGCTGACCTGTTGATATTCATATCAGAATACGCCAAAGCCACTATAGACGGAATCTTGCCCGACAGGAGAGGCGCATCGGTTGTTATACCTCATGGTTTGAGCGATGATTTCCGGCGAAAGAACACGTCAAGGCCTGAAAGGTTCAAAGATCAGGAATACGTGCTCTACGTCTCGATACTCTTCAACTACAAGGCCCAGCTTGAGGTCATTCAGGCCTGGGCAAAGCTTCGAAAAATTAGACAAACCCCCGAGAAGTTAGCGCTGGCGGGTCCTGAATACAGGCCGTATGCTCAAAGGGTAAGAGAGCTGATAAATTCATCGGGTTTGGAGCAAGAGGTCATCTTAACCGGGCCGGTTCCGTATTCTGAGCTTCCGTCATACTATCAGCATGCCAAAATTAACCTGTTTGCTTCCTCGTGTGAAAATTGTCCCAATATATTACTCGAAGCTCTCGCGGGCGGACGACCCGTGCTGTGCTCAAACTATCCGCCAATGCCGGAGTTTGGGGGCGATGCGGTTGAATACTTCGATCCGTACAATCCTGATGAACTGGCAAGTCTTTTTCTTAGATACCTTGATAACGAAGAATTATGCGCAACCATGGGACAAAAAGCTCTTGGGCATTCGTTCAGATATGATTGGAAGGAATCGGCGGCGAGAACCTGGAATGCACTATCCGATCTTGCACAAAGTTGAATAAATAATGAAACAAGTCCTGCAAAGTTATAGCACCGGTAAAATAGAATTGGCGGATGTTCCTGTTCCGGCATGTTCATCAAATAATGTGCTGGTCCGCAATGTGGCTTCCCTGATTAGCATAGGCACTGAGCGCTCGATCATCGAGCTGGGCAAGAAGAGCCTTCTTGGCAAGGCGCGGGCCAGGCCGGATCTTGTCAAAAGATTCATGGAGAAGGCTCAGAATGAGGGTTTTGTAAAGACCTTCAAAGAGGCTCTGGGTCGTCTGGATAACCCTACTGCGCTAGGTTATAGCAGCGCGGGCAAGGTCATCCATGCCGGGTCAAATGTTCACGCGTTTTCAGTCGGAGACAATGTAGCCTGCATAGGAGCGGGTTATGCGGGTCATGCGGAGGTAGTGTCGGTCCCGTCGATGTTGTGCGCCAGGATACCGGGAGACCTTTCGTTCGGAGAGGCCTCATTCGGGATGCTCGGTATCATAGCGCTTCACGGCATAAGGTGTGCAAATCTGAGTTTTGGTTCGTCTGTGGTCGTGATTGGGCTCGGTCTGCTGGGTTTGCTTTCAGTTCAGATATTGAAAGCTTACGGTTGCCGTGTTTATGGACTCGATGTGGACCCGGGAAAAGTCGAGCTGGCCATGAGCTATGGAGCTGATTTTGCTACGATTGACAAAGCTGAGCTGAAAACCCGGGTTGAGAGGGAAACTTCAGGGCATGGAGTGGATTCGGTAATAATCACAGCCGCCACCAAAAGCTCTGAGCCTGTAGATCTTGCAATCGATCTGTCGATGTTCCGTGGCAAGATAGTTCTGGTGGGTGTGGCTGACGTTCATCCGGAGAGAAACGAGCTTTGGCATAAGGAAGTTGAACTGATCGTTTCAAAAGCCGGCGGCCCGGGAATCCTGGATACACTCTATGAAAATAAAGGGATAGATTATCCTTTTGGGCTGGTTCGCTGGACAGAGACCAGGAATCTGGAGGAATTTCTGAGGCTGCTCAACGAAAAGCGGGTTGATGTTCAATCCCTGATTACTCACCGCTTCCGGATAGACAATGCCCTGGAAGCCTATGAGGGATTTTCAGCCGGCAAACTGAAGGGCTGCATCGGCATAGTCCTCGATTACCCCGAATCTGACGACGATAGCATTGGCCCCTCAGACAGAGTGAGATTTTTTGGCCAGAAATCCGGGAGGCCAAACACCACCACTGACATAGTGAGGGTTGGAGTGATTGGAGCGGGGCTATTTGGAAAGGCTCTGTTGCTGCCCTCGCTCAAAGATATCAGGGGAATTTCGCTGAAAACGCTTTCAACGAGTTCAAGCGCGAATTCTTTCCACACTGCACGGAAATACGGTTTTGAATCCGGGGCGACGGACTACAGAAAGGCGCTTGATGATCCGGACATTGACGCAATATTGATCCTGACCCCTCACAGCCTTCATGCCAGGATGGTCTCGGAAGCTGTAGAATCAGGTAAACACGTATTTGTTGAGAAACCGCTTTGCAGTACCCGGGAGCAGCTCGATCAAGTCATTAAGGCATGCGCCGACAGGATCGATGGTAGAGGCGAATGTCCTTACGTGATGGTTGGCTACAACAGGCGCTTTTCCCCACACTCCGCTAAAATAAAGCAATTTTTTCTCTCCAGGAAAGACCCGATGGTGATCAGTTACCGGGTAAATTCCGGATTTGTGCCAGCTGATCACTGGGTTCACTCCGAAGAGGAAGGTGGTGGCCGGATCATCGGAGAGATTTGCCACTTCGTTGACCTGATGCAGTATGTCACCGGTTCCAACCCGTGTTCGGTCTATGCCCAGAGGGTTTCCGGCAATGACAAGACGTGTGTAAACAACGACAATGTCATCCTGAACATAAAATTCATGGACGGATCTGTAGGTTCAATAATATACTCCGCCAACGGTGACCGATCATTTTCCAGGGAACGCATAGAAATATTCTGTGACGGTAAGACAGCCTCGAGTTCGGATTTCAGGGAGACTCTTTTACATTCGGGCGGCCGAAAAAAGAAATTCAGGACATGGAACCAGGAAATGGGTTATCGCGAGGAGCTGGAATACTTCTTTAGATATGTCAGAGGTGAGGTTTCGGTAGAATTGACTACGGAAGAGGTGTTCTTTTCGACTGCTGCGGTGTTGGCGGCTCACAAGTCAATTGAGCAGGCGGAGCCTACTGAAATAAACCTCTAAAGAATTAATATGAAAATATTATTGGTTACAGATTCTTATCCTCCCGAAATCCGTTCAGCCTCTCACCTGATGAAAGAGCTTGCTCAGGAGTTACACGACCGGCAGCACTCGGTAACAGTCCTGACATGCTACCCTAGATACAATCTGGCTGATGGGTCAAATATTCCGAACCTGAAACCGGTTGTCAATGAGGATAGCATCCGGGTGGTCAGAGTCCACACACCGGCTCACCATAAAGTGAACTTTTTCATCAGGGGTTTCAGCCAACTTGCAATGCCCTACCTTTTCTGGAAAAAGGCAAAAGCTCAGCTACAGGACGGAGTAGACGCTGTAATAGTTTACAGTCCTCCCCTGACTTTATGGCAGGTTGGAAAGTTCGTAAAAAACAGATTTAAAGCCAGGTTTATATTCAATGTACAGGACATATTTCCCCAAAACGCGATAGACTTGGGTGTTCTGACAAATCCGGTGATCATCCGTTTCTTTGAAATGATCGAAGCCGCCGCCTACAGAAATGCTGATGTTGTTACAGTCCATTCGGAGGGCAACAGGGACTTTCTGCTAAAAAGCGGCAAGGTATCTTCTGACAAATTGATCACTCTGCACAACTGGATCAACGTAGAGAGCTACGAAGCTCCTGAACATAGCGGTCCGTTCAGGGAAAAGTTGGGTTTGGCGGGAAAATTTGTAATTTTCTTCGGAGGTGTCATGGGGCCGTCCCAGGGACTCGATCTTGTAATTGAAGCGGCCCGACAGATCCGTGATAATCCGGAGATAGTATTTTTACTGGTTGGTGATGGCACGGAAAAACAGCGATTAGTGGATCTGGCATCACGCTACGCATTGAAAAATGTGGTGTTTCATCCATTCATCTCCAAGGATGATTACGAAAGCCTTCTTAAAGAGATAGATGTCGGACTGGTCTGCCTGAGTTCCAAAAACAAAACGCCTGTAGTGCCAGGCAAGATATTGAGTTACATGGCTTCCGGTGTTCCGGTGCTGGCTTTTCTGAACAGGGAAAGCGATGGCCACAAGATAATACGGGACGCCGGGTGCGGCTATTCAGTTGTGGCCGGTGGCTCTTCGGAAGCGGCCGCCGTGATCCTGAAAATGTATGGAGAGAAAGATCGTTTGCGAGAATTGGGCGAAAGTGGATATCATTACGCGGCCTCCAGGTTTTCAAAAAAATCATGTGTGGATGATCTGGAAAAAGTTCTAAATTGATGATGAAGAAAATAATGGTAGTTTTTGGGACGAGGCCGGAAGCGATAAAACTGGCCCCAGTAATCCTCGAACGCAGGAAACGACCTTTGGTCGAGACGACAATCTGTGTGACAGCCCAGCACCGTCAGATGCTTGATCAGGTTCTAGGCCTGTTCGATCTGAAGCCCGACATTGATCTGGACATAATGCAACCCGGACAGACCCTGCCAGAGCTAACTTCAAGGGTGCTTCTCGGAATGGACCGCATCCTCCTTGATAATAGGCCGGACACAGTAGTGATTCAGGGGGACACGACAACCGTCATGGCCACCGCAATGGCCGCTTTTTATCGAAATGTCAGTGTTGGGCATGTGGAAGCGGGTTTACGATCCGGCAATACTTATTCGCCATTTCCGGAAGAAATGAACCGTCGGGTTGCCACGATACTGAGCGCTTTGCATTTTGCGCCCACTAAAGCGGCGATGAATGCGCTCATAAAGGAAGGGGTCTCTTCGGCCAGCGTTTTTCTAACAGGAAACCCTGTCATCGACGCGTTGAGGCTTATTGTGGACAAGCCGGTTCCCGAAGCGGCCAGGATTCTACTTGGGCGAGCCGGATTTTCGGATAACGAACCCTCTAAAAAACTAATTCTGGTCACGGCTCATCGAAGGGAAAACTTTGGCCCACGATTCGAGAGTATCTGTGAGGGTTTGAAATCGGTTGTTGACAGGAACAGGGATGTAGTGATCATTTATCCGGTCCACCTCAATCCGAATGTTCAAAAGCCAGTTTATGACATACTCGGGAATGTTGACCGGGTTATTTTGACTGAACCTCTGACTTATGACACGCTGGCGCATCTGATGAAAGCCTCATGGCTTTTACTCACCGATTCTGGCGGAATACAGGAGGAAGCCCCTTCACTGGGAAAGCCTGTGTTGGTAATGAGGACCGAAACGGAGAGACCAGAGGGCTTAAGAGCTGGCACAGCCAGACTGGTTGGACCATTTTCAGACAAAATAGTCAGTGAGACGGAAAAGCTGCTGAATGACGAAACCGAATACCTGAAAATGAGCCGGGCCATCAACCCGTATGGTGACGGCCAAGCGGCCCAACGTATAACTGATGTGCTTGTTTCGGGAAAATTTACCAACAATTCAAGCTTTGGAGGCGAGTGTTGAACTCCTATGAAAAACGAATAGATCTGGTTGCCAATTACCTTGAGAGAGTTTCTCTGGATAAATCCATACTCGATTATTACTCGGGAAGATCAGTTCTCGTAACAGGCGGCGCCGGCGCAATAGGAAGTAATCTGATCATAGCCCTCTCCATGCTGGTCGGTAAATCCGGGAGAGTCGTAATTCTGGATAATCTGTCGGCTCTAAAAACCAGGGACCCGTGGAACGTAACTCCTCTGTCCAATATCATGTTCGTGCTTGGAGATGTTCGCACTGACACCGATCTGAAGCGTGTGTTCAGGGAAGATCCGAGCGTTGTTTTTCATCTGGCGGCTTTTTTTGCCAATCAGAACTCCATAGACTATCCCGAAACGTCAGCCGAGGTTGATGTTCTCGGCCAGATCAGGCTCCTCGAATATTCCCGAATTTCGCGTGCTGACAAGTTTGTCTATGCGTCAAGCGGATGCGCCATTTATGGGTCGTATCCCGAGCTTCCCCTGAAAGAGGAATTCATATCGATGCATCTGACGACCCCGTATCAGATCAACAAGATGACAGGGGAGATGTATTGCAATTTTTATCACCATCACTACGGTTTGCCGATAGTCAACTGCCGATTCTTCAATTCTTATGGTCCAGGTGAGGCGCCCGGCCAGTACCGGAATGTTATTCCGAATTTCATTTTCTGGGCCATGCAGGGGCGTTCGCTCCCCATCACCGGATCAGGAGAGGAAACAAGGGATTTCACCTATGTGCTGGACCTGGTTCAGGGGCTCATCAAGGCCGGGTATTATTCGGATGCCGTTGGAGAAAATTTCAATCTTGGCAGCGGTCGGGAGATTCGTATCCTGGATCTTGTCAGGATGGTCAATGAGGCCACGAACAACAAGGCCGGGATCGATTTCAAGGAACGACGAAAATGGGACACTAAACCCCGTTTGCTAGCCTCCATAGAAAAAGCGCGAAGGCTGGCCGATTACCGACCTATTGTCGATTTTGACGAGGGACTGCAAAGAAATATCGAATGGTTCCACGACAATTGGGATGAGATAAACCTCTGCGCAGATTTTCCCCCAGGAATGAGCAGCGCCGTCAGGGGAGCCGAGAGTATCTGCGGGCCCGTGAAGTGATCCGGTCATGTAGCGCGCTCAATCAACAGTTGCGCGCTGAGAAAAACTTATCCTGCGGCTTTTTGGATCATGATCCCCCGGTTAGTCCATTTTTATTGATAAATTTATTTATTCAAATACTTACCCCGAACCTGCCTCAAACTCCCGCCGTCCAATCTTCCATAAATCTATTATTAATACGTTAATTAAGGGCTTGATTTCTACTGCAGTTATGTTAATTAAACAGTTAGATCCGCTTTGTTAGAAGAGGTATTAGAGCCTCACTCGCATTTGTCAAAGTTATTTACGGTATCATAAATAATAATATCTGACGGGGGACATGTCAGTTGGAATTCAAGTATAGGGATTTGTTCATGCAGAAATTGTCCCTCATTGAATTTGATAGGCTATGGAGCAGTCTTGTTTATTGACGTGAAGCAATGTGTTTTATCGTTCGTGGTTGCAAATTCAGCGACTTGCGTGCGTCCAAGGGTTCACCCCGGAATCTTGTAAGGTTCATTCTGGCCTTGCCAAGTTCAGTGTAGGCCTTTTTGTGGAGGGCTATCTGAATTCCCGGGGGGGACTTGTCCGGAGTGGTAATTTGCCGGCATTCCCGAAGAGATCCCGGGGCCAACCCTTTGTTAATCACAGGCTTTCAACATCAACATGGCGGCTACTGGTCCAAAAATCAGATTTGCTCCCCATGCGGATATGACCGGCGGCAAATATCCACCATGTCCCAGAGCCAGGAACATTGAGTGAGCTATCCAATAACTGAAAGCGATCACCAGTGAAATAGCCAGACCTATGGCCAAACCGCCACGTCTGGGGCCTGCTCCTACGGGGAAAGGCACGCTGAGAACTCCCATGATGAGGCAGACCATCGGGAATGCTATCTTGTCATGCCAGTCTACCAGAAACCGCGTTGGATTCTTTCCTTCCAAAACAAGCTGATCAATGTGTGCGCCGAGTTGGCCGAGGTTCATTTCTTTTGTAGGGATCTCAGGCTCATCAAATTCCTTGGGTGATTTTTTCAGAGGCCCAATCATGCTGGGCGCTGATTCGACCACGTACCTTCCTTCCCTGTCCCTGAAGATACGGTTAACCCCATAGAATATCCAGTGAGTATTCCACCACTTAGCCTTATCGGCAAAAAGGCGCTCCACAAATTCATAATTCGGGTCCCAACGGACTACGGAAATCTTCTCCAGGGTATTTTCCCGCTTGTCAAATCTCTGTATGCGGGTAATCGAATCGATCGAACGTAACCAGATCTGGTCGCTCTGAAAAAATGTTTTTTCAGCTTTTCCGGCTATCTGGACATTCTGGATGTATTCACTATAACGGTTTGACCATGGAATTATGCTTTCATTTGCAAGGAACATCAGAACGCTGGCCACTGCGCTTACAATTACCACGGGCTTGGCGATGTTCAGAGGGTCTATTCCTCCAGCCTGCATGGCTATGAGTTCAGAGTTTTTGGCGAGCATGGAAAGGGAAAGCATTCCTCCAAGAAGAATGGACATGGGCGCGGCAAAAAACAGATAGCCGGGTATTTTGACGAGGAAATATTTCAGCATCAGCATACCTGGCGGGTTGTATTGAAAGTAATATTTTATCTTGTCGGTAAGCTCGACCAGTAGAAAAACAAAAATGAAGCCGGTAAGACAGATGGTAAATACCTTTAAGAGCTCCGAAATAATGTATTTATCGATTACTTTCAAGTTGAATCCAGATTACGCTAATGACATGGGATCATGTCTTGCCGATTGATCTGTTGTCGAGTAGCCATTGATTGGCAAGAAGATACCTGACAGTCCTTCTGATACCTTCCTCTATCGACACTTGTGGCTCAAAACCTGCGTTTCTTATTCTGGTTATGTCCAGATGAACAAAGGGACTGTCACCTAGCCAGCCTCTGACCCCACCTGTAAAGTCGTATTTCACTCCTTTGAGTCCCATTTCCTCCACGACTATGTCCGCCAGCCTCACAACATTCAGATACTCGGAATGTCCAAGGTTTACTACGTTCTTGAGGTCCTGCATGTTGTCAACGGCTTTGAAGATAGCGCTGACGCCATCCTGAACGTGCAGATATGATTTTTTCTGGTTACCGTCACCGAGTATCTCCAGTTTTTTGGAATTTGCCTGAAGCTTCTTGATAAAATCAAAAACCACCCCATGGGAGTATCTTTCCCCGATCCAGGATACAAACCTGAATGAGAAACTTTGTATGCCGAAGTATTCTCCATACGCCTGAATCATGGCTTCTGCGGCCAGTTTGGATGCTCCGTAGACAGATGTCTGAAGAGGGGCGTAACTTTCTGGCGTGGGGAAAACATCGGGTTCCCCGTAAACGGTGGCTGAACTGGTAAAAACTATCTGTTTTGCGCCGTTGATTTTCATGGCTTCCAGGACCCTGTGAGTCCCTATTATGTTCTGTTCCAGGTCTATCTGTGTGTTGGCCTTCCCACCGCGAACGTCAGCGTTGGCAGCCAGATGGAACACTCGATCCACGCCACGCATGGCGGAATTGAGACTATCCTGATCGAGTATGTCGGCTTGGACCAGTTCAGTGTTACCAGCTTTCAACAGAGGCTCGATGTGCCTCTGGAAGCCCGTGGATAGGTTATCATAAACAATCACCCGGTCGTTTCTGCGAACAAGCTCATCGACCAGATGACTACCTATGAAGCCGGCCCCGCCAGTTACTAGAGTTTTCATTCACACGTCTTTTCATGTCAGTTTATTACTGAGGTTTTCGGATTCAATTATTTTATCTATAACATACAGTGGTCGTTCCCGGGTTTCCTCATAGGTTCTCAAGAGATATTCACCGAGTATTCCCATGCAAGTCACGCAAATTCCGGTGCAAAAAACCATCATCAAGGCCAGCATGATCGATGGCCAGTTTGGTGAAAAGCCTGTTACAGTGACGGATATGGCCCACAGAAGAGCAGCGAGAGCAGACAATCCCAGCAAAAATAGCCCGATCAGGAAAATCATTCGGAGTGGCGCTCTCGAAAAGGGGATGATGCCATCAAGGGCTATGTTGAGCGCTCCCAGCAAAGATATCTGTGTCTTGCCGGTCAATCTTGAATCCCTGTCGAACGGTATCAGTTTCGTTGAAAATCCTGCGAGGGCGTTCATACCCCTGAGGAAACCATGGCGTTCCCTGATCCTGCATATTTCTTTTACTACCCGCGCATCCATGAGCCTGAAATCCCCGGTATTGCGTGGAACTTTAACATCAGAGAATCTTTCCAGGATCCAGTAGAATAGTTCAGCTGATTTAAGGTACAGAAAATGTTCGCCTTTCCTGGAGGTTCTTTGCGCCGCTACGACCATGAATCCTCTTTGCCACTCATGGATCATGGATTCTATCAGTTCAGGGGGGTCCTGAAGGTCAGCGTCTATAACGATGCATGCGTCTCCGGCAATGTGATCGAGACCGGCCAGCAGGGAGAGTGGTTTTCCGATTCTCCTTGAGAAGCTGATCAGCCTTATTGGCATTCCCTGTTGTATGAGATCGGTTATTTTCTTTTCAGTCTGATCGGGACTCGGGTCCATGGCAAAAACAAGCTCCCAGTCAAGCCCAAGTTTGTCCATGATCTTCTTGAGACGCTCAACAAGAGGCTCCACATTGTTTTCTTCCCTGTAAATAGGTACAACAACACTTATAAGCTTTCTTGGGGTTGATTCAGTTTCGTGCAAAGGCTCCGGCTCCGTGAATTTGTATGGTGATTCCGAACGGAATGGAAAAGCTGAGAGTGGTGCAAAAATAGTTCAAAATGTCTCTCAAAAAGTATATGAAAGCGTAGCAGACTCGCCTCTCGTAACAGAACGTGCCTGAATCTTCAAGGAAAAACGCTGTCTGTTACATTCGGGTCGCTCTTGGCTTCCATTTTCTCAAATGGCGTCGTATAATATTGCCAATACATTCAAAGCGTCTGATTTTACAGCGCATCGACTCAAGTCTGAGCCCCAGACTCATGGTCTCATTCTAGTTTGGAAAGAGGAGTTATGACAAGCATTCACGTTGAAGATCTAAGCGAAATAAGAAAGAAGCTCACTTTCGAGATTCATGAAAGTAAAGTGGATGAGCTAATAGACGCTCAGTACAAGGACCTCAAGAAGAACCTGCAGATCAGAGGCTTCAGGAGGGGCAAGGTTCCAATGGACATGATCAAGTCCCTGTACAGGGAACAGGTCCATGGGGATGCTGCACGCAGGATCATCGAGGACACATTTGAGCTGGGACTGGATGAGCAGAAAATCAAACCTGTAAGTGTTCTGAGCTTGGATCCGGAAACGGTAGAATATGGCAAGCCTTTCAAATATGTGGCAGAGGTGGAAGTTACCCCGCCAATAGTGGCCAAGGATTATGCAGGGCTGGACCTCACCAGAACCGTCAGGGAAGTAAAAGACACAGATGTAGTAGACAGACTTGAGGCAGTTCGCGAGCGCCATTCCAAGCTTACCCCCATTCCGGAGACTCGTGGCGTAGCCATGGGTGATATACTCACAGTGGATATTAACGCTGATATCGATGGGGAAAAGGTCGAATCCCTGACAGTTACGGATTATCACCTCGAAATGGGACGGAATTTCTATTTACCCAATTTTGATTCAAAGCTCGAGGGCCTTAAAGTCATGGAGCCGGCGCAGCTGACTGACACCTTGCCTGACAACTTCCCGAGAAAAGAACTTTCCGGCAAGACAGTCAATTTTTCGGTAGTAATCAGCGACGCGAAGGTTAAGACAGTTCCTGAAATCAATGACGAGTTTGCCAAGGATCTGGGCGATTATCAGTCGATAGATGACTTAAGGGACAAGATCAGAGAGGACATCGCCAACGCATACGAGGCGGATTCGAGGAACGGTATCCGAAAACAGATAATAGAGCAACTGGTCGGGAAAAACCCCTTTGAGGCTCCAACCACACTGGTAGAACAGAGAATAGACGACATGATCCGCGATTCTCTTCAAACCCTTCAAGCTCAAGGTATTGATCTTAAGAGATTTCCAATGCCCACTGAGGAACAGCGAAATCAATTGCGTCCGATGGCCTTGCAGAATGTAAAAGCAGGCATCATACTAAAAGCTATAGGGGAACAGGAGGCGTTAGAAGTCTCGGCTGACGAGATTAACGCCGAAGTTGAAAAGAGGGCGAAGCTCATCGGCGTTCCGGCTGATTTCCTCAGAGATCACATGGAAAACAACAGCCTGATGGATAATTTCAGTTATTCGATTCTCGAGGATAAGGTTTACAAGCTGATAGAAGAGCGCGCCAACGTGACAGAGACTCCGTATGTTGAGCCTGTGGTAGAAGCTCCCCAAAAAGAAGTGGAGAGTGACTAGAAGATGTTAGTTCCGATAGTTGTAGAGCAGACTAGCCGTGGAGAAAGATCCTACGACATATATTCACGGCTGCTCAAAGAGCGCATAATATTTCTGGGCACCGCTGTAGATGATGTAGTCGCCAATCTGATAATAGCGCAACTGCTTTTTCTCGAGAGTGAAGATCCCGAAAAGGACATCAATTTTTATATAAATTCACCCGGTGGAATAGTCACTGCGGGATTGGCCATTTACGACACGATGCAATATATCAAACCCGATATCCAGACTATATGCATAGGTCAGGCTGCAAGTATGGCTGCGCTGCTTTTGGCTGCGGGAGCCAAGGGAAAGAGGCATGCCCTGCCGCATGCCAGGATTCTGATTCACCAGCCGATGGGCGGTTTTCAGGGTCAGGCCACTGATATTGAAATTCATGCAAAGGAAATCCTCCGGATGCGCACCGAGCTTAACGCAATTCTCGTCAAGCATACGGGGCAGCCAACAGAGCGGATAGAGACTGACACGGAGAGAGACTACTTCATGAGTGGTCAGGAAGCTGTAGCCTACGGCATCGTGGATAACGTTTTAACCAAAAGAGAAACTCCTGGTGAGAAGTAAGAGGCTCCTTTAGCCTGATCGACGTCCGGACAGGGCGCCAGATCAGGCAAAACAGACAAATCAGCAAGTCAAACTGATTCAACCAGCCAGAAACAAAAGCATCATGCTGGTTAGTTTGTGAGCTGTAAATCCTGAAATAGAGTTGAGTCGCCCGCTCAACTCTCTACAACAATTAAAGGGTACGCTTGACGGAGGCATTCATGGCGGCTAGAAAAGGCAATTTTTCTTCTTTATATTGTTCATTTTGCGGAAAGAGTCAGGATGAAGTCCGCAAACTCATAGCAGGGCCTACTGTATACATCTGTGATGAGTGTATAGAACTTTGCAACGAGATAATAGCTGAAGAATATGAGAAAGAAGAATTAGGACGCGCCAAATCAAAAATACCGAACCCATCAGAGATAAAGCGTCTGCTTGATGAATACGTGATCGGCCAGGAGCAGGCCAAGAAGATTCTGTCAGTCGCTGTGCATAACCACTACAAGAGGATTGATTCCAAGCCCGATCTGGATGGAGTCGAACTGCAAAAGAGCAACATTCTTCTGATCGGTCCGACAGGATCAGGAAAAACGCTTCTGGCTCAGACTCTGGCCAGGATACTCAATGTTCCTTTTGCAATTGCAGACGCAACCACCTTGACCGAAGCCGGTTATGTTGGAGAAGACGTAGAGAATATCATACTGACCCTCCTGCAGAACGCAGATTACGACATATCAAGGGCTTGCCGGGGGATAGTCTACATTGACGAAATAGACAAGATATCTAGAAAGACCGAGAACCCAAGCATTACCAGGGACGTATCTGGTGAAGGCGTTCAGCAGGCTCTTCTGAAAATCATCGAAGGAACCATGGCGAATGTGCCACCAAAAGGTGGACGTAAACACCCCCAGCAGGAATTTCTCCAGGTCGACACAACGAACATATTGTTCATCTGTGGTGGGGCTTTTGTGGGTCTGGACAAGGTCGTCCATCAGCGTATGAATATGAAATCCATGGGTTTCAATGCCCAAATCGGAGGCCCCAAGAACCAGCAGGAGATAAATGTCCTGGAACTTGTCCAGCCCGAGGATCTCATTCACTACGGCCTGATACCGGAATTCGTTGGCAGATTGCCAGTAGCGGCAACTCTGCACGAACTCGATGAAGAGGCCTTAATGAGGATATTACTGGAGCCCAAGAACGCTCTGGTAAAGCAGTATAAAAAGCTTTTCGGTTTTGAGCACGTAAAACTGAGATTCACGGATGAATCGCTCAAGGCAGTCGCCTCTGAAGCGCTTCGCCGCAAAACAGGGGCCAGAGGCTTGCGCTCAATACTCGAATCGGCCATGCTGGATATCATGTATGAACTACCTGAGTACAAGAACCTGCAGGAGGTAATTGTAAACGAAGAGGTCATATTCTCCAGCTCACCGTGCATACTCGTGTTCGAGAAAGAGGCTGAGACCGCATCCTAAGGGTATAATTGATGTTCTTTTCAAAGAAAGAAGAATCTGAATTGCAGATCAGTGTACTGCCTCTATTACCGTTGAGGGATATAGTGGTGTTTCCGTCCATGGTTGTGCCATTGTTCGTGGGAAGGGACAGGTCCATAAAGGCCCTTGAAACTGCAATGAAAATGGACCGGATGATATTTCTTGCCTCCCAGAGGAACGCCCAGCAAACGAACCCAGAAAAGGATGACATATTTGAAATTGGCACAATTGCCCAAATAATCCAACTCCTTAAACTTCCAGACAACACCATAAAAGTTTTTGTTGAAGGACGACAACGTGGATTGATCAGGAAGTTTGTGGAGGGTGACGAGTTCTTCAAGGTAGAGGTCGAGGCAATCAAGGACGAGACGAAGGGCCGTGAGATAGAAATGCAGGCCCTTGTGCGCAGCCTCAAGAACGTTTCGGAGAGCTATCTGGCGCACAACAAGAAAACGCCACAGGAATTCGTCACAGCCGTGCGGACCATATCGGATCCTGGCCGTCTGGCTGACACAATCATTGGGCAACTGAACCTCAAAATCGAGGACAAGCAGAGCCTGCTGGAAAAACCGTCTGTCAAGGAACGCATTGAACGCCTTCTCGAGCTAATGCAGAGTGAAATCGAGATAGCGGAGATTGAGAAAAAGATCCGTGATCGCGTTAAGAAACAGATGGAAAAGAGCCAGAAAGACTATTATCTCAACGAACAGATGCGCGCCATTCAAAAAGAAATGGGCGAAAAGGATGATTTCAAGAATGAAATCGCGGAACTAGAGGAACAGCTAGCCAAGAGAAAGCTGCCGGTCGAGGCTGAGACGAAGGTCACCAAAGAAATCCGAAAACTCAAAATGATGTCGCCGATGTCCGCTGAGGCCACGGTTTCGCGTAATTACATCGACTGGTTTCTGGCGCTTCCATGGTCCGAGAAATCCGAGACCAGGATTGACATAGACGAAGCCCAGAAAATACTTGATGAGGATCACTACGGCCTCAAAGAGGTCAAGGAAAGGATCATAGAATACCTGGCGGTTCAGCAGCTTGTAGAGCGCTCTAAGGGCCCGATCCTCTGTCTGGTGGGCCCTCCCGGAGTTGGCAAGACTTCTTTGGCCAAGTCTGTAGCTAGATCGACTGGGCGTGATTTTGTGAGGATCTCTCTGGGCGGAGTTCGTGACGAGGCTGAAATAAGGGGTCATCGGAGAACATATATCGGAGCGCTGCCTGGCAAGATCATACAGAGCATGAAAAAGGTTCAGACGATCAATCCTGTCATGCTTCTGGATGAGGTGGATAAAATGAGCACAGACTTCAGGGGAGACCCGTCTGCGGCATTACTGGAAGTGCTCGACCCTGAACAGAACCATACCTTCAATGACCATTACCTTGACGTGGACTACGATCTGTCGCAGGTCATGTTTATAACAACAGCCAACACGCTTCACGGCATACCGGCGCCCCTGCAGGATCGCATGGAAATAATCCGTCTGGCCGGTTACACTGAAATTGAGAAGCTCAGGATCGCTGAGCGGTTCCTCGTGCCAAAACAGATAACGTCCAATGGTCTGTCCCCAGACACTATATCTTTTTCAAGAAAATCGATCATACGCATCATACGCCGATACACGAGAGAAGCCGGTGTCAGGGATCTGGAAAGGCAGATATCGAAGATATGCAGAAAACTCGCCCGTAAAGTGGTGGGAGGATCTACATTCGAGGGAATTCACCTCGAATCCAAAGATATCGGTCATTTTCTGGGCGTTCCCAAGTTCCGATACGGCGTAAAGGAAGAGAAGGACAAGGTCGGCGTTGCAACCGGGCTTGCCTGGACTGAAGTAGGTGGAGAAATCCTGACTGTCGAAGTCGCGCTTATGCCCGGATCGGGGAAACTGACCGTCACCGGTAAGCTCGGAGAGGTTATGCAGGAGTCCGCCCAGGCAGCCATGAGCTATGTGCGCTCGCGGGCTTTGGGGTTGGGAATCAAGGTAGATTTCTACAACAAACTCGACATCCACATTCACGTTCCTGAGGGCGCTACTCCCAAAGACGGGCCTTCAGCCGGAATCACTATAACCACGGCGATACTTTCGGCGTTAACCAGGCAGCCATTTCCCAGTGACCTGGCAATGACCGGTGAAATAACACTCAGGGGACGCGTCCTTCCAATCGGCGGGCTCAAGGAAAAGTTGCTGGCGGCCAAGCGTGGACTTATTACCAGAGTGATCATTCCCAAGGAGAATGAGAAGGATCTGAAAGAGGTTCCCCGGATGATAAGAGGTGGCATGTCCATAATTCCCGTGGAGCACATGGATGATGTACTCAGGATAGCTTTCCCCGACATGCAGATAACTGTGCTGGCCCCGGAGGCAATGGCTGAACATCCCTCTTTTTATTTCAAACAATAAAAGTTCTTCGAATATTAAACGGGGGCCGCTTTATTCAACGAGTGGGACTGTCAAGAAGGGCAAACCATGAGGCGGTAAACTACATGTTGAACCTGGGTTTACTGCCCCGTGGCCGGCTGATATATCCGTTTACGATGCGAATTTCTGTTGACATATCGATATTTAAAAGTTTATACTGAAACGCTATTTAGGACTTCTGGTAAACGTCGATCTTTGTCACGCGGGGACACCAAGCAAAAATTATTGGTTTTACGATGGAACTTAGAACCCACTCAACAAACTAATAGTAGTGTTGGAATTAATATAGCGCAAAAGGAGTTAGTCATGCTCGAGATGGAAGGCTACAGAGTTCGAATGACACCTGAAAATATACACTTCATGCTTAAGCAAGGCCTGTCTTTCAAAGAGATTGCTTCACGATGTGATGTGTTTGAAGATGCGATAGACGCGTCGCTGGTGAGATGGCTAAACCAGGGTAGATGGCCAATCGAGGATGATGTTGTAGCGGCGTAATGGGTGGCGTCGCGAAACTCACTATGAAATAAAAAGCTGTCTGTTACAAACCGATTTTGAAACGGAACCACATTTTGGGTTCCGTTTTTTATTGGCTGTTGAGATCATGCCATTAAATGGCGCCAACATATCAAAAGCTCAGTCTTGGTATTTCCTGGAAATAGAATTTACTCTCTGTTACAGATTCATGAACATCGCTGAATTATACGAATGCTGATTTGCGGGGACTCTGTGACAAAGCGCCAAAGGTGGTGTGCTTATGAGCGTTTTCAATGATGCTTTGAGTTTGGTTAACCCCAGTCCGGAAAACAGGCGCTGGATATATGTTCCGTATGATCAGTTGGGGTCTTTAAATGATCTCCACACTGATCAACCCCCTGAAAGCACAGGATTGGTGTTGATAGAAAATGTATGGAAGCCATCCCAGCGTCCTTACCACAAACAGAAACTGGCGCTCATTCTGTCTAACATGAGAAATTTTGCGATTGAGCAGGCAAGACAAGGGGTTTGCATAAGGTATGTAACCGGAAATGCCCGGTACAGCGCACTGCTGGAGCCAATAATTGCTGAAATGGGAGAAATGAGCGTCTCCACACCGGCTGAAAGAGAGCTAAGAGAGGACCTTCAACCGCTCGTTGATAAAGGCATGCTTAAAGTGAAGCCTCACAGAGGATGGGTCACTGGTTCAGAGCTTTTCAGGAAATCAGTCAAGTCTGACGGAAGATTCCGGATGGATGCGTTTTACAGGTTGGCCAGGCAGAAGACGGGCATCCTCATGATCAAAGGAAAGCCTGTCGGTGGAAAATACAGTTTTGATTCGGACAACAGGAGGCCATGGAAAGGAGCCCCAAGGGCGCCGCAGCCCCCGGTCTTCTCGGGTAATGACATCACAGATGAAGTCTGTGAGCTTGTTGACAAAAAATTCGGAGCGCACCCTGGAAAAATAAACAGGAGCGCGTTGCCGTCCACCGCGCAGGACGCACACAGATTGTGGTCGTGGGCAAAACAGGATTGTCTCGAGAATTTCGGGCCTTATGAAGACGCAATGTCGAGTATTTCCACCGGTCTTTTCCACACCAGGGTATCAGCTCTACTTAACATGCACCGACTTTCCCCTCGTCGCCTGATTGGTGATGTCGAATCCATGGACATAACTTTTTCCTCGAAAGAGGGTTTCATCAGACAAGTTCTTGGATGGAGGGAATTTGTCCGTCACTGTCATGAGTCTACAGATGGTTTCAGATCTGGATTTCAACTGGATGATTCGAAGACTGGGGATAGAAACTGCGAGAATTACTCTGGCAAGGGCGGTCCCGCCGGTTGGAGAGATTCGGGAAACGGCTCATCTCCGAATTTCATGGATTCATTCCACAAGCTTCCTCCGGCTTATTGGGGACGCAGATCTGGCTTTACCTGTCTGGATTCTGTGGTCAGCGACGTCTGGAATGAAGCTTATAGCCATCACATCACCAGGTTGATGATTTTGTGCAATTTTGGGGCTCTTCTGGACATTTGTCCCCGACAGCTAACCGACTGGTTCTGGATCGCCTATCAGGACGCGTATGATTGGGTGGTTGAACCTAATGTATTTGGAATGGGGTTGTTCGCAGTTGGTGATTTGATGACAACCAAGCCGTATGTCGCCGGATCCGCCTACATCAACAGGATGAGCGATTATTGCGGAGCATGCGCATTTAGCCCGGGTTCCAACTGCCCTGTGACCAATCTCTACTGGGCCTATCTTGAGCGTCACAGGGAACGACTGGAGGGAAATGTAAGGATGGGAGTTGTGATGTCCAGTCTGTCCAAGAGAGATTATTCTATAAAGCAATATGACCTTGCAGTATTTTTACTTGTCAGCAAAGCCATTTCCCAAGGTGAAACTCTAAAACCGCAAACACTTGAGAACTTGAAACGGCAAGGACATTTCTAGTATTTTGAAAAGTTCAGGTAGAATTGCGCAACACGCAGGGACTAAAGTCATCAGGTCGAAACCTCTTTGCGTGAAAAACAACATTGGTAGGTCTTCAGGAGAGAACCATGACAGGTTTGGCTGGAATTGTTATTTTGATGATATTGATGTTTTTTCTCGAAATCCCGGTAGGTCTTGCCATGGGCGTAGTGGGAATCGGTGGCCTATGGTATCTGGTCACGCCGGAAGCCGCTTTTAGCCTTTTAGGGACCGAGGTGTGGACCACCTTTTCTCAATACAGCCTTAGTGTAATTCCACTATTTGTGTGGATGGGACAGATCTGTTTCTATTCTGGAGTTAATGAGAGT
>CAZIVV010000202.1:0-2030 GCA_964542775.1 uncultured Desulfomonile sp. | reverse complement strand
CTGCGCCCGCAGGACACGCTGGCGCGTATCTCGGGCGACGACTTTGTCGCCATGATGCCCAATACACAGCAGCATGGCGCCGCCCAGCAAGCACAGGCACTGCTCCAAGAATTGACACGCCCGTTCCAGCTGGCCGAGCAGGAGGTGCTGGTGTCGGCATCGATTGGCATTGCGCTGTGCCCCGACGATGGGCAAGACATCCATGCCCTGCAGCAAAACGCCGAAGCGGCCATGTACCGCACCAAGGAAGAAGGGCGCAACAGCTACGGCTTCTATGCCCCTGCCATGCAAGAGCGCGCTGCGCGCACGTTGGCGCTGAGCACCGCCCTCAAACAGGCCCTGGCGCGCCACGAGCTGCAACTGGTCTATCAGCCCCAGGTCTGCCTGCACACTGGCCGCGTGAAGGGGCTGGAGGCGCTGCTGCGCTGGCACAGCCCGCAGTGGGGTCATGTGTCGCCCGGCGAATTCATCCCGCTGGCCGAGACCAACGGCTACATCCTACCCATTGGCGAATGGGTGCTGCGCACCGCCTTGCTGCAGCTGCGCCAGTGGCTGGATCAGGGCCTGCCGCCGCTGACGGTGGCCATTAACCTCTCGGCGCAGCAGTTCGGCCAAACCGACCTGCCCCAGCTGGTGCAGCGCCTGCTGCAAGAAACCCAGGTTCCCGCCCAATACTTGGAGCTGGAATTGACCGAAGCCGTCGCCATGAAAAACCCTGAAGCTGGCGCCCTGTGCATGCAAGAGCTGGTGCGCCTGGGCGTGACCCTGTCGATCGACGACTTTGGCACCGGGTACTCGTCGCTGAGCTACCTCAAGCGCTTTCACATCCACACCCTCAAAATCGACCAGTCCTTTGTGCGCGATCTGTGCAGCAACACCGAAGACCAGGCCATCGTGCGTGCCATCATCCAAATGGCGCACAGCTTGGAGATGCACACCATCGCCGAAGGGGTGGAAACGCCGCAGCAGCTGCAGTTTCTGCAAGAGCAAGGCTGCGACGAGGTACAAGGCTACTTCTTCAGCCGCCCGTTACCACCGCAGGCCGTGACCGATTTTGTGCGCAACCACTCTGGGCTGCCTTCCCTCCATGCGCCTACTGATTGTTGAAGACGGCGTTGTTGCATAAATCGTTGCTCTTTGGGCGGTAGGCTCGCTGCATGACTCAGCCCAGCAAGCCCCGCTATCGAACCAGCAACTGCAAACAGTACAACGCAGCCCTTAAAGCTCGGGGCTCTTTGACGGTGTGGCTGGACAAGCGCATGTGCTGGTTTGCCGCGGCCAGCGGCAAACGCGGACGTAGTCCGAAGTTCTCGGATAGCGCCATCCAATTTTGCCTGACACTCAAGAACCTGTTTGGATTGGCGCTGCGCCAGACCACGGGCCTTGTCGAGTCGGTGCTGCACTTGTGCGGGCTTGCTTGGCCAGTGCCTAACTTCAGCACGCTATGCAGGCGACAGCTTGACTTGAATGTGCAAGTGCCGTACACGCGCACCCAAGAAGGGTTGCATCTATCAGGGCAATCTGTGTGACATCCAACAACGTCAGCGATGCAGCAGTAATTGCTGACTTGCTACATCAATTGCCGAAAGATGAGGTGCTGAACAGCCTGACGGGCGACGGCGCTTACGACATGCAGCCAGTCTATGAGGCGCTCATGGAGCGAGGAGCCATACCCATCATTCCTCCTCGAAAGAATGCTCGAATACGCAAAGGGCAAGCCTTTGCGCATAGAAACAAAGATGAACTGCATCAAACGATTGGGTGAACGGCTGATGTCTCGCACCTTTGAGCGGCAAGTCAATGAGCTGCACATCCGAGCAGCCATATTGAATCGATTTACAGAACTGGGCCGTCCTCAGACGGCAGCCGTGGCATAGCCACGTCTGGGGTTGGGGGAAGTTCAAACTGAAATCGATTTATGCAACAACGCCGTATCTAACCCCAGTTAATTTTTAAGCATAAAAACTCAATTTTTCTTTACTGGGTAAGCGCAAGCAGCTATGATTTTTATGGCTACCCACCTTTGGCCG
>CAZIVV010000201.1:0-49282 GCA_964542775.1 uncultured Desulfomonile sp. | reverse complement strand
GCCATGCCACCGCCAAATCCGAGTTCGCTTCTGAATGTGCTGGAGAGACCATTAGGTGGCATCAATGGGCCAAAGAATTTCTGGAATGAGTCCAGAGGTAAAATAGAGCCCAGCCCCGAATCAGAAAATTGCGCGTGTGCGGATCGTTCGCTGAAGCCGAATGCTACAGCGAACGACAGGATAATTATTAATATGGGCTTGAGGGTGGGTTTGTGTCCCATGAGGCCCTTCTAACTCTGGTTGAAATAGTTGCTAGAAGGGATTTAATCACATTTCGGCTTGATTCGTCAAGTTAATTGACGTTCATATCAGCGCTAGACAAGCCCCTTTGCAGAGAGCATGGCATTAGGTGAGACCAGATGTTTTTCAAGCCATCGTGGGGCCTGCGAGTCTTTGAGCGCAAGCCCAATCAACTCTGTAAGGTAAATTATGGGCATATGGTAGCTTTTCCCAGTCAGTTTGGACAGGTCTGCCTGACGTGTATCGAGGTTGGCCTGACACATGGGGCACAGTGTCACAATAGCGTCAGCGCCCAGCGCCATGGCCATGTCAATCAGCTTGCCCGAGAGCTTCAGGACTATATCGGTTCTGGTAACAGCCAGCGATCCTCCGCAACAGTCTGTCTTGTATGGCCACTGGAGGACTTCAGCGCCTATTGTCTCCAGGATATCATCCATCTGACACGGATTTTCGGGATCTTCCGGGTTGACGACTTCGACGGGACGCACTGCGAGGCAACCATAATAAGTGACAACCTTGAGTCCTTCCAGGGGCCTGGAACTTCTCTCTTTGATCCGTTTGAGGACATCCTGTCTGTGGAGCATATCTATGCCTGACAGAATATTAATTTCACCCTTAAAGGGAAATTGCCTGGAGAGTTCAGAGTCTTCCAGAATTTTCCTTGAAGCTGCTTTCATCCTGACGTGACAACCTGCGCAGGGCGCCACGACATCCTTTCCCAGTCGTTCAGCGGTGATGAGATCACGAGCCGGCAGCGCAGCCTCAAGGTATGCGTCTACCATGTGAGCGGATGAGGCTCCGCAACAGACCCAATCCGGCAATTCCTTCAATGTTACGCCCAGTTTTTCCGAGACGCTGCGAAAGGATTCATCCAGTTCCTGAGCTGATCCTTTTAAGCTGCATCCAGGATAATAGGTAAATTCCATGGCGTTTCCCCGTGTGTAGAAATCAAAATGGCTGTCGCCTAAGCGCAGCCAGGTTTTGTTCAATGGATAGAAATACCCGGTCTACTTCAATCCGGATTTCTTGAATACCTGTTTGACTTCGCTCAGGCTGCCTGTTCTCTGAGGAAGCAGGTGGAGCTTGCCTTTCTTGAACATCTGCATGCCCAGTTCCATGTCATCGAAGTATTTTTTGGTTCTGAGTTTGTACATGCCGATGAGGAAAAGTTCATAAACCCTTCCGAAAGTTTTGATGGTATCCATGAAAGTCTTGTGGAAAATGGGAACCGGAGAGCCTTTGGTATCCATTTTCTTCTGGAGTATCTGGTGCCTGATCGGGTCGAGCAGCGCCGGGACGTCGATGCCGTTAGGGCACCTTGCGCCGCATGTGTGGCAGGTAAGGCACAACCAGATGCTTTTTGAGGCTGCAATCTTGTCCAGATCTCCCAGCACGGCCAGCCTGACCATCTGATGTGGCATAAGGTCCATCTCACTGACGACCGGGCAACCGGCCGAACATTTCATACACTGGTAGCATTGATTAATTACAGAAGCTAATTCGGCCGGAGGCGCCGCTACTCTTCCTGATGAGGTCGCATAACCTGTCTGAGGCATCTGTTTCTCCCTCTCGGAACCTGAAATCCTGAGGCGACGGTGTTCTTCCTCAATTTCGGTCCTACAATAGAGCGTATAACTCATAAATCCATTAAAACTTGCATACTTTTTGAGACAGGGAACCTACTTCGGCAGGCCCCTGTCCATTCAGTCCCGGTTTCTAACGGGATGACCCTTATGAGGCCTGCCCGAAAAGAGCGTCAATTTCCGAACATATCTGCTCGTCACGGAAATGTGACAGCTCAATGGCGTTTGCCGGGCATGCCGATGAGCATATCCCGCATCCCTGACAAAGCGCCGGAACAATCTCGGCCTTGTGGTCCTCGTTGATAAACGGTGCGCCATAAGGACAAAGCCGCACACAGGTCAGGCAGACAGCGCATTTGTTGGGGTCAACCTTGGATATGACACCAGGGAACGTCATCTTTTCCTGACTCAGCATGATGGAAGCCCTTTGCGCTGCAGCGGTCGCTTGAGCAATGGACTCGTCTATCGGCTTCGGATAATGGGAAAGTCCCGCCAGGAAAACGCCCTCTGTCGTAAAATCGACAGGGCGTAATTTCATGTGAGCCTCCACAAAGTATCCATAGGAATTGACTGTAACCTTGAATTGTCTGCCAATATTGTGATTGGTTTCGGCCGGTTCAATCGCCGCCGCCAGAGTCAAGAGATCTGCCGGAATGCTAATGTCCTGATCCAGCGTCATGTCCCTGACTTTCACCATCACCTTGTCACCGGCGGCCTCAACTACAGGCTTCGCATCAGCATTGAACCTTACGAAGATGGTCCCGGCCTTCCTGGATTCAGCATAGTACTTTTCCAGCAATCCATAAGTTCTCAGATCCCTGTACAGGACGTAAACCCTGGCGTCTGGGCTGAGTTCCTTGAGTCTCTCTGCGAGTCTGACAGACCCGGCGCAACATATTTTCGAACAATACGGACGCTCATCGCATCGCGATCCAACACACTGAATGAAGACAGCGTTCTTTATATTCCTGAGGCCAGGATCACCGGCCAGAATACGCTCTTCGAGTGAATGCTGCGTTTCTACAGCCTTGTGTTCGCCGTAAAGATACTCTGTCGGTTTGGATTCTATTGCTCCTGTGGCAATTATTGCAGCTCCAAACTCTATTTCACTTGGCTCAGCCCCGTTAGTCAGCTTTCCAATTTTTCCCTTGAAATGACCAACGTGCCCTGACATGTCAAAGAAATGCGAGTTTTTGAAGACCTCAATCTTAGAGTGATTCTCGACTGTTGATGTCAACTGGTCTACAAAAGGCTTAATTGGCTCTCCATGAATGGTTTTCTCGATTGAGTGGGCATTACCGCCGAGGTTATCGCCTTTCTCCACTAGGTATACCTGAAAGCCCTGGTCAGCGAGGTTAACCGCTGAGGTCATTCCGGCAACGCCTCCACCAAGCACCAACGCGTTAGGCACCACATCCATCTTGGACTTCTGTAGTGGTTTGAGCAATCTGGCTCGGGCGATAGCCATTCTTGAAAGGTCCATTGCCTTCAGTGTGGCGTCTTCCTTGTGAGTAGCGTGTACCCATGAACACTGGTCACGAATGTTGGTCATCGTGAACAGATACGGGTTTAATCCGGCCTTTTCCATTGTGAGCTGGAACATCGGCTCATGCGTTCTTGGACTACAGGACGAAACCACAACTCGGTTGAGGTTATGATCCCTTATGATTTCTAGGAATTGTTCCTGGCAGTCCTGAGAGCACGTGAAAAGCTTCTCGTCAGCAAAAACAACATTGGGTAGTGTCTTGACGTGTTCCACAACCTTGGGAACATCAACAACATTGGCTATGTTTATTCCGCATCTGCAGATGAATACGCCTATACGTGGCTCCTCTCCGGAGACATCGCGTTGCGGAGGGAATTCCTGTTTGATAGCCAATGTATTCCTGGCCGGGTAGAGCAGTTTTGAAGAAGCTCCAGCAGCAGCCGAGGCTTCCATGACAGTCTGTGGGATGTCCTTTGGACCCTGGAACATACCGGCTACGAATATGCCTGGTCTGTTCGTCTGAACCGGATCAAAAGAAGAGGTTGAGCAGAAGGCTGAATCATTGAGTTCAATCCCAAGCCTCTGGGCCATCTCGATCGATTCCTTTGATGTCTTGAGACCAACAGCCAGCACGACCATGTCAAAAGTCTCAGTCAAAAGTTTCTGGTTTTCATCGAGATAGGTTATGTTCAAATTATTGGTCAAAGGATCTTCCACGACCCTTGAAACCATCGATCTGACAAAACGGACTGTCCCTGAGTTTTTTGCCCTTTCGTAGTACGCGTCAAAGTCTTTACCGTATGCGCGTATATCCATGTAGAATATGGTAGGCTCAATATTGGGATCGTGTTCCTTGGCAATGACTGCCTCTTTGATGGAGGCCATGCAGCATATGGAACTGCAGTGTGGCATTCCCTTCTGGGGATCACGGGATCCAACGCACTGAATCCATGCCACTTTCTTTGGATGACGACCGTCCGATGGCCTTTTTACCTCGCCAGCGTTGGGGCCCGAGGCGCTCAGTATACGCTCAAATTCCATGTTCGTCAGAACGTTGGGAGATGTTCCATAAGAAAATTCGCCCCTGACCACAGTTGGATCCAGCATTTCGTATCCGGTGGACAGGATAACGGTCCCCACATCGAACTCAAGAATTTCCTCCTGCATGAAATGATCAATGGCCTGAGCCGGACAAGCTTTTACACACTCCATACATTCTGAACAAACGCCACAATTGAGACATCTGTTCGCTTCTCTGAGAGCTTCCTCCTCAGGAAAGGCCAGTTCTATTTCATCAAAGGATTTACGCTGGGCAAGAGGAATCTCCGGATTGATAGCCCTGGGTTCCGCCTTCATCTTGGGAATTGGCGGATACTGAGGATTTTCGGGGAATGTGACCGGACGATCGGCAGACATATTCCAGCCATTGATGTAACGATGCATTGACTCAGCGGCTTCCTTACCTGCGGCTACTGCCTTAACGACCATCGAAGGTCCTGTAACCACGTCACCACCGGCAAAAACGCCTTTAACACTGGTCTCAAGCGTTACGGGGTCAACCTCGAGCCTACGGTTCTGGACGGTGGCTATCCCGGAGGCCTCAGTGAAGCCAAGGTCAGCTATCTGGCCTATTGCCATGATGACCTTGTCAGCCTGAATTCCCATGCAGCATTCTTCATCATAGCCAGGGTTGAATCTGCCGGTCTCATCGAATACACAAACACACTTCTTGAAGCAGACACCCTGAATCTGGCCATCTGTCTCAGTCACAGTTACGTCAGTCGGACCCCAGCAGTTGTTGATGATTACGCCCTCTTTTTCGGCCTCTTCGATTTCCCAGGCGTGCGCAGGCATTTCATCACGGTCCTCCAGACATACGAGCTGGACTTCCTGAGCGCCCATACGAACCAGAACTCTGGCGGCATCTATCGCAACATTACCACCGCCTATGACCACCGCCTTTTTGATTGGGTCCATCTTCTTACCAAGGGCCTGATCCCTAAGGAAATCAACTCCCTGGATGACGTTTTCCGATTGTGTCCCCGGCAGTGGAAGCTTTGCGCCTTCTGAACAGCCTATACCGAGATAAATGGCCTTGTAGCCGTCTTTCTGGAGGCTTTCTATCGTTATATCCTTACCGAGAGCCGTGTTGGTCCGGGCTTCAACTCCGAGGCTGAGTATGTGGTTAATTTCCTTGTCGAGGATGTCTCTGGGGAGCCTGTAAGCGGGTATACCAAGCCTTAGCCAACCACCCATAACGGGAGCGGCTTCGAAAATGGTTACCTTGTATCCGTTCAACGCCAGATAGTACGCGGCCGATAGACCTGAAGGGCCTGAACCTATCACGGCAACCTTCTCTTCACGAGGAACAATCTCGGGGATGGTCAGCGACGAATAGTCGATCTGGTCCGAAGCGAATCTTTTTAATCTGCAAATAGAAATAGGCGCATCTTTTTCGCCTCGCCTACACGCAGTCTCGCATGGGTGGGGACAAACACGACCCAAAACACCAGGCAAAGGTAAATTCTTATATATTAATTCGACGGCTTCCTTGTATTTCCCCTTGCTGATGAGCGCAACATAGCCCTGTACGTTTATGTGCGCCGGGCAAGTAGCGACGCATGGGGCCCTGTCTCCCTTGTCAATTACGAAGGTTTGGGGAATCGTCTGAGGAAAAAGCCTGTAAGTAGCTGATCTCTTGCTTAGTTCCTGATCGAACTGATTGGGTAGCTTGACGGGACAAGCTGTTGCGCAGTCACCACAGGCCTTACAGCGGTCTTTGCTAACATATCGCGCTTTCTGGCGAACCTTGACATTGAAATGCCCGACATCGCC
Organism: uncultured Desulfomonile sp.; assembly: GCA_964542775.1. Classification (GTDB taxonomy): domain Bacteria; phylum Desulfobacterota; class Desulfomonilia; order Desulfomonilales; family Desulfomonilaceae; genus CAITZA01. Next base: position 43,138 of record CAZIVV010000201.1, on the reverse strand, counting down.
TTGTATATCAGCTACTTCACTATAGGATAGCAATTCAATGTTTGGGTTCTGGCCAACGGTGACCAGCTTGGGGGAGAAAATACAGGTGGAGCAATCATTAGTCGGGAATGTCTTGTCCAACTGGGCCATGCGCCCACCAATTCCCGTCTGTGCCTCGACCAGATAGACCTTATAACCAGATTCCGCCAAATCTAATGAGGCCTGAACCCCCGCAATTCCACCTCCGACGACGAGGGCGGCGCCTACTACGTCCTTCGGTTGGGCCATTATAATCTCACTTTCCGTAATTGATGTTGATTTTAATGATTCACTGAGGATACCTACATATTTAGCAATATGATCACTTACTGTCAACATTTGATCAACACATTTGATCTGTTCATTTTACACATTTACATTGGTGATAGACTCTCTGATCCTTCTTCTTGTCCTGGCGAGAAATTCAGAAGTGACGTCAGCTGTAGCCGCTGCAAGAAGAGTACAGTTGTGGAAGAGCGTCTCATCCTCTATAGGGTACGACGATACTCTCACGGCCTCCTCCCACATGAATGTGCCGGGTATCGGAGAGTATTCCGCGAGCTTGGGATGAGCCCCCGCTTCCAGTACAAAACTCACGTCCTCCTCTATCTGCGCAGTGGTTTGTCCAGGCAGGCCGACAAGCAGATATGCCCCTACATCCTCCTGCGAAAATCCTGCAGCCCGCAAAAAATTTACCGCCTCAAGGAAAGTTTTCCGACTGGTTTTTCCACCGGTCGATTCATTGAAAGAATCTGAGGAGCTTTCCAAACCGATACGGATTGTCCTGAAGCCTGTCCTCCTGAACGCCTTGGCCACTTTTCCGTCTATCGAGCGTGCGTGTAAACCGTTTGGGCAATGCCAGCGGAGCGTAGGATTGTCCGATTCAAATGGCGCCAGGATCTTCAAGGCATGATTGAGAGGATTTACGAGAAAAGCATCATCATAGATTGCGATGTCTTTACATCCGTATCTGTCCAGGTTGTCGGTTAGTTCTGTGACTACTTGCCCAACAGGCCTCTGAACAAAAAGAGGCGATACAATCCGCGAAGCGCAGTAATGGCATTTATAAGGACAGCCTCGTGATGTGAGTAGAGGGATGAAGGTTACCTCAGACAGCAGATCCAAAGCAGGCGTGAACTCTATCGGTCCATCCTGGCTCTTATCTGGCGCCCAGCCCAGTAATTCGTAAAGGGATCGGTTTACATTTAATTCTCCGGGGCCGGAAATAATTTTATCGACCCCGCAAGATTTCTTGGCGTTGTGTGAATCTATGGAAGCGAAAATCCCACCCATAATTATTGGAATTCCGGGAAAGATTTCCCGGATCAGATCAGCAGTCTCTTTAACCCCGGTTCTCCAGTAGGTCATCATGCTTGTAATCAACACCGCGTCGGGTCTTGGTATCGACTGAAGATCAGCCTTGATCAGCTCGAAGGGAACGCCATACCTGGCGAATGTCCTTGGCACATGTTTTAAAGCTTCAGGTTTGGGTATCTCCGTGCGATGGAAACGCCCGTGGGACTCCAACCTCCTCGATTTGTCCGGGAGGCCCGGATGACAAGGATCCAGGCAATCCACCAGAGTAGCTTCCCATCCGGATTCACGGAGGCGCCTTGCTAAAACCAGCAAACCAAGAGGTTTGGCCCACATGTCATAAGCCGAGAAATCGTGAACCCATGGGTTGATTAATAAGAGTCTGTTTCTTTTCATCATTACCAGATACTACGAAAGTGACCTTGATAACCAGTCAGATGTTGCAAATTACCTCTATAAGTAATTATATAACTTAATGATGCTATGGTAGGACAACTTCTCCAATGCATCAATCAACCTCACAGGGGTTTTAAATTGTTTAACATGAAAGATTTGCTCCAGCAGGCGCAGGGGCTTCAGTCAAAACTGGCCGCCATGCAGGATGAACTCGCCGGTAAGACGGTCATAGGAAGCGCCGGTGGGGACATGGTCAAAGTTGAGATATCAGGGGCCATGGAGGTGTTGGCCGTCAGCATCGACAAGGAAATCATAGACGTCGAAGAGAAAGAGATGCTCGAGTCCCTGATAGTAGCCGCAGTCAATGACGCCATTGCCAAAGCCAAAGAAATGGCCACCCAGGAAATGTCCAGGATGACTGGCGGAATAAAATTACCCGGACTTTTCTAAGACATGCCGAATGCGGAAAGAAGTGGGCAGAACTAAAAACATGATGAAATCAAGGACGACTTTTGATCAACAGAGGACAAGGTGGTAACACCCCTAGAATCTCTAATTAAAGCGCTGAAAAAATTTCCCGGGGTTGGAGAGAAGACCGCCACACGATATGCGTTTCACATCTTGAATGCCAATCGTTCTGAAATCGAGGATCTGGTTCGGATCATCAATCTGGTAAAAGACAACCTCAAGTTATGTTCAAGATGTTTCAACCCAACGGACATGGATCCTTGCGCGATTTGCCAGGATACCAGGCGCGACAACACAAGGATCTGCGTCGTCGAAACGCCCATAGACCTCATTTCGATAGAGAGGTCGGGCCTGTTTCACGGAGTTTACCATATTCTTCACGGAACACTATCGCCTCTGGATGCCGTCGGCCCAAGGGACATCAGGTTGCTGGAGCTGCTGGAACGTGCAAGGAATGAAAAGCCGTTAGAGATCATTCTGGCCTTGAATCCCTCAATAGAGGGTGAGGCCACAGCAGGATACATTGCTACCAAACTCAAAGGACTAGGGGTGAAGGTTTCCAAAATCGCATACGGAGTTCCAATTGGAGGATCTCTGGAATATGCAGACCCGCTCACATTAGGTAGAGCGCTGGATAACCGAAAAGAATTCTCATGAAAAAAAAGACTGGCAAAACAATCTGGTTTACGGGTTTGTCCGGTTCTGGAAAATCGACTCTTTCAAGCCAGATCAAGATGATACTGGAGCAGCGAAACGTTAATGTGGTTCTACTGGACGGAGACGCGTTGCGAACGGGCCTGAACCGTGATCTTGGTTTTTCGGCTGAAGACAGAGCCGAAAATATAAGAAGGGCAGGAGAGACGGCCAAGATACTCTCCGACGCCGGTCACACAGTCCTGGCCGCTTTTATTACGCCGTTGGAAACCTTGAGGAGGGCCGTTCGAAACCTGTTTGAACCTCAAACCTACACAGAAATTTATCTGGAATGTTCCCTGAGCGTCTGTGAAACGCGCGACCCTAAAGGTCTCTACAAAAAGGCTCGTCAGGGCGAAATTCCTCAGTTTACAGGTATTTCATCTCCGTTTGAGGTCCCGGAAACGCCCGATCTGTTGATAAGCACGGACAGGTGTTCGCCTGAGGAATCGGTCGATCTGATCATCAGGTTCCTGGAAAAACGATTTCCTGATCTCCAGGATGAAGGTAGGTTTTCGTTTACTAAACAAGTCAAAAAAAGGAAGGTGGCAGTCATCGGTCTCGACGGAGCGCCCGCCAGCCTTGTGTTTGACCGGTTTAAGGGCAAACTCCCGACATTCGATCTTCTGATGGAACACGGGATCTGGGGGCCTTTGAAATCTACTGACCCACCTATAACGATACCGGCATGGACTTGCATGACAACGGGGAAAGACCCTGGGGAACTTGGTTTATACGGTTTCAGGAACAGGGCGTATTATGACTATTCCACTCTCACAACAGCTGATTCTTCTTGCATAGATGCTCTGCGTGTCTGGGATCAGCTTGAATCCAGAGGCGCTCGTTCGATACTGGTAGGGATTCCTCAAACATATCCGGCCAGGGAACACAACGGCATAACAGTAGCAGGTTTTCCTGCCACTCGCGACGGTCAGAACTTTACTTATCCTGTGGAACTTAGCCAAGAACTGGACACTATGGCTGGGGGGCCATACATGGAGGATGTCCGGGAATTCAGAAACAGGGCCTTGGACGAACTAAGCGCAGAACTAGAGATCATGCTTGATCGACGTTTCAAGGTCGCCGCCAGACTATTGACATCGAATCCATGGGATTTCTTCATGATGGTGGAAATAGCGCCCGACAGAGCCCACCACGTCTTCTGGAGCTTTTTTGATCCTGATCATCCAAGGTATCAGCCTGGTCGGAAATACGAGAATTTTATTCCCGAATTTTATGAACGCATCGATTCCAGACTGAATTCGCTCTTGTCGTTAATGGACGACGAAACAACAGTCATTATAGTGTCGGATCACGGAGCAATGCCATGTCACGGCGGTGTTTGTGTGAACGAATGGTTGATTGAAAAAGGGTATCTTTACCTGAAAGAATATCCTGAAGGTGTCGTCAGGCTTTCCCCGGACATGATTGACTGGAGCCGGACCTCAGCATGGAGTGAAGGTGGATACTATGGACGGATCTTCCTGAATGTAAAAAACCGTGAACCACAGGGAATAATAGAGCCGGATAACTATCATGCATTCAGGGACGAGCTGGCTACGCGACTTGCATCGATTTCCGATATCAATGGCCAATCAATCATTAACGAAGTCCTGAAGCCCGATGAACTCTATGTTCAGCAACGAAACATTCCACCTGACCTGATGGTTTACTTTGACGGCCTAAAGAGAAGAGCGCTGAGCACAGTTGGGTCCGGAGAAATTTTTGTCGATGGGGCTGGATTTTCACTGGACGATTGCAATCATGATCCCTTGGGTATTTTTATTTGCGTCAATCTGTCTGATTTGAGATCTGGCCTAAAGGTTGACAGGAAGATCGAGGGGATGACTTACAAGGACGTGTCTTCATTTATTCTTGACACATATGACCATAAATCATCTCAGCGATTCGTAACAGAGCAGTGTTTTGATGAGTCCTGGCGCCAGCTGGAATTCGTCAACAGCGTTATCAAAGATTCCTCAATAAATGTTCGCTACGAAACAAAAAGTGTACAGACCGTGGGTTTCTCATCAGAGGAAGAAGAAACGGTCAGAAAAAGGCTTGAGGAGTTGGGTTACATTTAGGTAGGAAGAGGATGGGGTAGAGGTAACTCGCGAGACAGGGATTACGGGGGGTTAGACAGAATTGTTTTTTGTGTTGGTGGTTTGCCGGAGCAACTGTGGAGCCAGCGCATCTCTTTCTTTGCCTACCTGCAACATTATCACGGCGCATATGCTAAGGGCCGCCCCCAGTATCTGAAGCGGTTCGAGCTTCTCACCGAGAAATATCCACGCTATGAACCCTGCAGACACTGGTTCCAATGTTGCGGTTATCATGGCCCTGGTAGACCGGATGTAGTTTATCCCCCAGAAAAAGAAACTGAAAGCCCCTATTGTGCCCACCAGAATTATGAAAATGATAGCCGTAAACTGTTCAGCCGTGAACTCGCTGTAAACATATTTGAATGGAGTATGAGCAATGTGCCAGGTGATTGATGCGAAAAAAAGTGAATAGAAAACCACTGTCCACGGACTGTGCCTGCTCATTAGTTTCTCTCCCAGGAGCGAATATGCCGAATAACTGACCGCAGCCACTAATCCTCCGACTATTCCCTGCATATTTAAACGAAGGTTTTCAGGGTCGTATCCTCCTACCGCAAGGAAACATCCACTTATAGCAGAAACAATCGCTAACGTTTTCAACCGCGTCATGCGCTCTCCCCAGAATGAGGCCGCAAAAACAGCAACCAGAATGGGAGAAAGATATTGAAGCAGTATAGCGGTCATCAACTGCAACTTGCTGATCGTGTAGAAATAAGATATCTGAACCAGCGCCATCAGGAGAGCGCCAAGAACAAACATCCACTTTATGTCAGTACGGTGAACTTTAAGCAGACCTCGGTCGAAAAACAGCAGATACCCTCCCAATATGAGGGCTGCAAAAGTCATCCTTATCTGGACCAGATCATAGGGCGTCATCCCGCTATTAAACAGGGATTTGCTTACAGCGCCTGATGACGCCCACATCAAAGCCGCCGCAACTACACTCAAATATCCTTTAACAGACGAATTCACCGTTTGATCCAGCTATAAAAAGAGCCCGAAAGGACTGCTTCCACTCCGGGCTCAATCATCAATAATCTACAACCGTATGTAATTAAATGACTATTATTTTTTGTCGGCAGGTTTTTCCTTCTTTTCTTTTTTGGGGCACTGTTCAGCCTTCGCTTTCTCAGCAGCCTCTTTCTTGTCAAACGGGCCAGCTATCGCCTTGGGGGTCTTTTCCTTGGCCTGAATGACCTTGCAAACGCCAGCCTTATCCTTGATCACGAACCATTTTTTTTCGGCTGTGGCGGCGAACGCCGACGTTAACCCAAAAATGGCCAGAACAAAGATCACACTCATAATTCTCAAAATGGATCGCTTCATGATTTAGCCTCCTGAAAGAGCATCGTGGACAAGGCCTGTCTAACATGGGCCATAAGAATCTGCAACAAATAAAACGTATAACCACCTGAAAAAATATGGTGTTTGATTATTTATCAGCGGATTTAATTATAATGCATAACATCTTGTAAGCATTGGGTTAAGTCATATTGGTAGCCACTATCTCGGGCCTGAGGTCACTCGCTGACTGTGACTGTAGCGCCAGCCTCCACGATAGAGAAAGGAATAACGGTTCCTCCTGCCTCGGATATTGCCACCTCAATCCGGCTCCTGTCCTGGGGTTCAACCATCGTAATCATACAGCCACCACCACCGGCCCCACATATTTTGCTGGCCAACGCTCCCGAAGTTTTAGCGGCATTCATGATAGCATCAACAACCGGTGTTGAAACTCCAGGCGCCAGAGATCGCCGAATTTTCCACTCCTGGTCAATCAGACCGGCAACCTCAATCCAGGCTCCAGCGTCCACTGCCCGAGCAAGTCTTTTAGCCACCTCCCTGATCTCGAGCAGTTTTGCCTTGATATCTCCGGTCTTTTCGATCACGCTCCGGGTGATGTCCCAGTTGTTCATACCCGAGAAACGTCCTTCTCCCGTGTAGGAGAGTATGATCATCTCTTCAAGAGCCTTTTTTGCCTGTTCAGGTCTATTGCATTTGCTGTGAATGAAGCCTGTGTATCCAAAATTGAGGAATGAAACCCCCCCGTAAAGAGCCGCAATATGATCCTGTTTTCCCGCTGGAACGCCAATCAGGCTTGTTTCCACATCCGCCGCGTAGTGAATGATCTGAGTATTTGACCAGCTATACTGTTTAATTTTAGCCAGGCCCAGAACCAAAGATACAATCAACGCGCTCGACGCCCCTAAACCGGAACCTGGAGGAGCTTCGTTTTCAGTGGTTATGTGCAGACCACATTCTGGGGGAAAGGCTTTTAAAGCTTTGATTATCAACGCTAATGGGCCCTGAGTGTCCAGATCCTGGTTCAATTGCAGAACTGCTGAAGAACCAAGATCAGTCGATTCTATTATTATCACTGGATCGTCCAGGAGTCGCAGGGCTACCTTGCTCATCACCGAAATTGAGGCGTTGACCGTAAAGCCGCCGTCCATGAAGAGGTAAACGGGATAAAGGTCTGTTGTGCCTCCGGCCAGATCAATCCTGTTGGGAGCTTTTACTTCTACAAACATGTCAGTAACCAAGAACTTCAGGGATTATAGCGACTTTCAAATCTGTCATCATAGGTTTTCGGTGGATTATACTTGTTATGTTGCAGATCCTTTCGGGGCTGTCGCAGTCCATGCACTGGGCAGTCTTGGCGCAAGGGGTCTTTCTGCTAAGACTGATGGCCCTGATTGGGGCAGCCACTTCTTCGATTCGCGTTAGGGCTGCGTCAAGATCTGGAACGAGTTTGTTTTTTCCGACAACAACTATCACCCTTTTGGGGCCGAACGTCATCGCGTTGATTCTGTTGCCGCATCCATCCCGGTTGACGATTTCGCCGGTCATTGTAACCGCGTTGGCTGATGTCACGAAAAGATCACAAGTGAGCTGTTTTTTTCTGCACGCGAGTTCCTCTGGATCGCCGGCCTTGAACTTCCAGTGATCAAAAACCGTTTTCCCCGCGTTTTCGAGCATTGATATGATTCCCAGCTCCCTGACAGTATGAGTTCCGGCAACTCCAACCGTCTCGATGTCAGACGCGTTATCTAATACGAACCGCAACAGAGCGTCCCTATCGGTGAACATGTGGGCGTCGAAACGATGTTTGCGCAGTTCCTTGACCGTTGTTTCCATCACTATGTTCATGTGAGTTTCCTGAAACTTGTCCAATGTGGCCTCCTGAATGTTAAAGATTCTGTATCTGGTTTGAAAATTGGGACGCCCCAGACAGAAATGTCCGGAGTAACTCAGTTTGTTTTGCCGTTGAGCTTCTTGTTAAATTCCACATCATGCCGTGATGGACACCACTCGTTTGGTTGAGTGCCTGAGATGAAAGGTTCCAGGGATATTTTCCGGCACATGGACGTTGCTTTGAGCCCGGAAAGGGAACATATCCTCCTGAACACAATACCTACAGGAGCATAAAAAGGGGTGTTTCTGTTCAGTAGTGGGCTGATGACGAAATCCATCAAGGTTGACATTTTTGTAGTGTCCTTCATTGTCCCGTTAATCCGAAGGACCATCAATATACCTGAATTGTAGGTTATCCCCCAGGCGCCCGCTGTGTCCTCTGAAATGAAACGCGAAGGGATTTTGTTGAGATTCAGGGCGATATTTTCACCCTCCTCGGCCTCTGAGACATTTTTGAGCATGTGATTTACGAGATACATAGCAGGAGAGTTAACAACTGATCTGCGTCCATGTTTGGCTTCCGGCGCCTGTATTCCGGGCATACGGTAAATCAGGGTTGGACTGGATAACTCTCCCAGGTTTGCAGCGACACAATAAATGCTGGCCAATTTCCATATGTCCAAAGGCGCAAGAGATATTTCCCCCGACGATTTGAGTTCACCCTGGACTCCAACATCCCTGAGCAGGTCATGAATCATGTCAGCGCCCAAAGTTTTGATCATTCTGGCTATCAGGGCCTGCCTGTCTGATCTGAAGGAGTCTATTACCGTAGCGCTCGAAGAATCCGAATCTCTGAGAAAAACCTGGGAAGTCAGAGAGTATTTTGGCGCGCTCTTCTTCTGTGTAGACAAGGCCGGAACCATCACAAAGGGAGCAAACAGGTCCAAAGTTGCCCTAAATGTTTCCTTTTGCGAGTTCCCCGCTGCGTAACAGGCCAGCACGTCACCAGTCTCAGGCGCCAGAGCTATGGCCTGTGCGCTCAGGGATGGCTCCAAAAACTTTTTAATCGCCGCTTCCAGACGCATTTGCAGCAGCGGGTCAATCGTTGTGACGACAAATCTGTCTATTTTGGCTTCGGTTGCACGGATCATGGCATCTGAAGAAGAGATGTATTCAACAAGATTGGGAACTCTCACCGGAGTAGATCCCTGTCTCTGCATGGTCACAGGCTTCACAAGAGCTTCGTCGTAAACTTCACGCGTGATCTTTCCACTTTTGAGAAGCAGTCCAAGAACAATATTTCTGCGCCCTGTAGCGCGTTCGGGATGGCGAAATGGGTTTATGACATTGGGCGCCCTGATTGTTGCGGCCAATAGAGCGCAATCAGATGCGTCAAGTTCCTCCAGAGATTTGCCAAGCAATTCGTTCGCCGCTTCCCGAACCCCGTAAACAGGAAATGACCCAAGTTGACCAAAGTAAACGCGGTTTAGGTAAGCCTCCAGTATGGTCCGCTTGCTATAGATCGCATCAGCGACAAGTGATAGGACTATTTCGTTCAACTTTCGCCAAAGGGTCTTTTCATTGCTCAACAAGGTCATTTTAATGAGCTGCTGGGTTATGGTGCTGGCGCCCTGAACGTAACGACCGGCTTCAAGGTTGGATTTGATAGCTATCCATAGAGAAGACCAGTCTATACCGTGGTGAACCAGGAAATTGCTGTCCTCGGTCTGCACAATAGCCTCTGCCAGTAGGGAAGGGATGTCATCGATAGGCGTGTAGCGGCATAGCTGGGCAGGATATCCCGCAGCCGGGATCACAGACAGTATTTCGGGTTCAAGCATGAGTTCGCCTGCTAGCTCCTGGCTTCTCATGAGCCTGATATCCCTGATCATTCCCGAATCAAGCGAAATGTTTACCGGCCCCTGTATGATCCTGTAACCCGAAATTGGGGGTCGTCTGAAATTTATGCTCATCGACCAGTCGGAAAGCCTCCACTCCCCGAGGTTTACATTACTGGCGTAGGTACGCGTATAACCGCTACGATTTAGCCTCTCAGTGAGTTCAAAGTTGTCAATATCGTCGCCAACGCTCACTCTGTATGGAGTTGAATAGATGTATACAGGGAAGTTGTTGAGTTTGTATTCAAAGGCCCAGAGCACAACGCAAACTGCGATTACCATGACTATCAGAAATAAAAGAGCAAATACCTTCAATCCAATAGCCACAAATCCGGTCGTGCGAGCTAACCTGTTCCAAGGCATTTCCGCTTCCGTCCAAAATGAAGTATCAATGTAGCGTCTCAGCCATTATTGCCTTACAGTAAACTGAATATTTTTAGAAGAGCATACTGTAAAGATGAAGAATTTTGAATGCGGTGAAACTGAATGCTCGGATGAATGGATGAGGGAGTAAAGGCTCGTGAAAAGCCTTTAACTCCGATCGCTTATGGATTGTGGCGCGCTAATTCTTGCTCATCAAATGTGTAACAGCACGTTCGAGGCCGTCCAGCGTCAGTTCAAACATCGGGAATACTGAAGCCACCACGCCTATTGTCCGGGTCATGGGCCAGATACGTTTTGGAGTGGGGTTTAACCATGCGCTATGGCTGAACAGTTTCGCCAGCAAATGAAGCCTGTCAATACTAGGCAGTCCGCTACGCTCTTCTATATGTATGGAGCCATCCGTGGCCATTAACTCGTATGGCGCCATGCTGGCGTCTCCAACGATTACCAGACGCGTATCCTTGTCCCATGATGCGAACTCTTCCACCTTCTGGGCCTTGTAGCGACGAGGGGGATCCTCCCACACATAGTCATAGATCGTATTATGAAAATAGTAGGACTTTATGTCCTTGAACTGGGCCCTCGCGTAATTGAATAATGTCTGGACCACCTCTATGTAGGGGTCCATTGACCATCCACCATTATCTATCATTAGAATTATCTTGAGCCGGTCACGGAGGCTTCGATCAAAAACTATCTCGATTTCTCCAGCGTTTCGCGTGGTCGCCCTTATAGTTTCATCCACGTTAACATTGTCTTTCGGACCTTCCGGAACCATTCTTCTGAGCCTCTTCAGCGCCTCTCCCATCTGAGCCTGCGTTAGAGGGGTCTCTATTGAATAATCCCTGTAACGTCTGTCCATGGCAACCTTGACCGCGGATTTGTTCCGCGAGACTCCACCAACCCTCATGCCTCCGGGATGATAACCAGAGTGACCCACAGGCGAGGTTCCACCGGTTCCTATCCACTTGGATCCACCATGATGAGCCTCTGTCTGCTCCTTAAGCCTATCCATGAAATACTTGAGCAATTCCTCGGGTTTCATGGATTTCAACTTGTCTTTGGAAATGCCTAAAGCGTTGGCCAGAGCGTCAGGATTCTTTAGCCATTCGTTGAGCAACTCAAGTGCGGCCGCTTCGAGTTCTTCTCCCTTGAAGTCCGGAAGCTCGGCCCCCTTGAAAAAATGGGCAAACACCCTGTCGTACAGGTCAAAATATCTCTCACTCTTGACCAGCAGGGTTCTGGCCACGATGTAAAACTCGTCCAGATTCTCGACAAGTCCCTCCTTTAGCGCCTGATGCAGCCTCAGGAAAGAAGTTGGCGAAACAGGAACGCCCGAATCTCTCAATAAATAGAAAAAATCTACAAACATGATCTATTCCATTCGATCGGTCATATGCGCAGCCTTCTGGTCTGCTGCGTAGCATGATGATAGTCCGAGCTTTTCTTGAACAGAATCCCCAGGAAGGGGATTTTACCTTGCAACAGATCCTTTGGCCTGAAATCGGGATCGGCCCTGAGCGCTCTCACCCAGTTGATCAGTTCCCGGGTAGCGGGCCTCTTCTCGATACCTTGAAATTCACGTATCTTATAGAAAGTCCTCACGCATGTCTCGAGGAGGTCCTGATCCACCTCCGGGAAATGAACATTCAGGATTCGCCTCATCATATCCTGCTCGGGGAAAGCTATGTGGTGGAAGTTGCACCTGCCCAGAAACGGATCTGACAGGTCTTTCTTCGCGTTTGAAGTGATGATTATGACCGGTCGGGTTCGAGCTTTGACCGTCTTGTCTATCTCCATTATGTCAAATTCCATCTGGTCAAGCACATCCAGCATATCATCCTGGAAATCCGTGTCAGCCTTGTCGATTTCATCTATCAGCAATACTGTCTTGATGTCAGAGACGAAAGCCTGCCCGATCTTGCCCATTCGGATGTACTCCTCTATGTTGCTTACATCCCGGGAAGAATCCCCAAACCTGCTATCGTTTAACCTCGTGAGAGTGTCATACTGGTACAGGGCTTCAATGAGTTTAAGGCTCGACTTCACATTCAACACCAGCAAGGGCATGGAAAGAGACTCGGCTATAGCGTGGGCCAGCATGGTCTTACCAGTGCCAGGTTCACCCTTTAGTAATAGCGGCATCTCCAATGCCATTGATATGTTGACTATTTTGGCAAGCTCTTCATCCAGAACATACTTGGAAGCCCCAGAAAATACCGCGGCATTTTGTCCTGACATAAATCGTGGCTCCTTTTGATCTCTATTATCCCTACGGCCGGCTAGCTGCGACCAAAGAGTTCGCAAAAGCCTGTCGGCTTTGAACAGCATGATGAATTCCAAACCATTCCTTGATAATTAACATAGCAGTCTTACAGCTGACAGGTTAAAGAGTCAACCTTTAGGTTCGACAACTATTACGGGACAGTATAATGAACCCATGAGTGTTAATCAAACGTTTAACGAAATCCCAACCCAGTCACCTGATAGAACTTTATCGACACATAAATGCCGACAGATCGACTGAGTGGCGAGAACTAATGCGCCTGGCCGACATCACTGGCATGGCGCCATGTCGAAAGGACAAAAGAGAGCACTACTAAAACGAAGAATGGTAGGTCTTTTCCTAAAGAATTTTTAGCTTGACAAGAAGTTTTGCTCACAGATATGGTAGACGGCAAAACGTTCAAGCATTAAGTGAAAATCCAATAGTTTTGCTGGGCTAAAAAAAGGGTTGACAACAAGAGGTATTTTTGTAATAAAGTTAAAACACATCCAGAGCTATATTTTTTGGAGGCTATTCAAATCTGGTATTTAGGCTTCCTTTGAAAAGGATTTATGAAAGGAGGATGAGGGTATGGTTAAGAGAGCTATGGTCGTTCTCGGAGTTTTGTCGCTGACATTGATGGTAGTAGGTAGCTCATTTGCGTTTTGTGGCGCATCATGCGCTGACCAGTGTCTACCACTGTATGTTCCGGTAGATGTTCCCGATACGACCGCAAAAACAATAGTTTCGACATGGGAATGCAAAATAGTAGGTCCATGTCCTGCTCCCACACCACCTGCCTGTGGCCCGGCCAAAGCCGGTTTCAAACCTGGCCTGCTGTGCTCGTTGGCGACAGCCGTTGCCACACCGTTCGATATGCTGTTCGGTGGCTTTGATGGCGTGTATGGTTGTTTCCCCAACACAGGTCTTGGCGGCGGAGCTTTCGGTGGTGGCTTGGGTGGCGCTTTCATGGCGGTTCCTGGAATGCTTTCCGGTGAAACCACCATTTTTGGCGGCCTCTGGTAAAAAGTATTGAGTGGGAAGTCTTAGGTGGTCCGGCGATCCGGCCCCTTTGACCTACCCCTGAGAACTGAACCAGCGCGCTACTGTCTACAAAATTTCAACTTGACATTAGTCTCTATTTTAGGTAAATATAACGCATCAACTTGCGTTAAAAGAAATTACAACTTGATGTCCGGTTTAAACTGGAACGTCTTTATTGAAAGGAGGATGAGGGTATGGTTAGAAAATCCGTTGTAGCTCTTGGAATCCTAGCGATGGTTACTCTTGGTTTTGGGATGTCCTGGGGTTACACCGTTAGCTCTTGGCCAGTTCCTGGTATCCCTAACACAACCTTCGGTGGTGGATCACCTTGTTTGGTAGCCCCTGAAGATGTGACACTTAAGGGTCCGGTAGCCCCGGCTTGCGAGCCCCCGCTAGTTCCTGGCATAATTCACGCTGCTCTTAGCGTGCCTTTTAGAGCAGTTGGCCTGGTTGTCACCCCGGTATTCACTGGTCAGCTTACCGCTGGCGAGCAGTGCTGCCCAATCGACTTAGGCGACCCGGCTTATGTGACCGCAGCCGTTCCTTGCACACCAGTCAATGTATACACCCCACCAAAAGGTTGGTAAGTACATAGCTAACTGAACGAAAAACCGGAAGATACCTTCCGGTTTTTTTATGTTCAGGACCGGGCCCACTTACCAGTTCATCCCGACTCAGTTGAGCTACCCTCGTACAGGCTTCCTCTCTCCTCATTGCGTCCAAGGTCACTTCAATCGACCCCCAGTGTTGTCGGACTCTCTCTGATCCGAATGAACCCGGGGCTATACAGGCTCCATAGCTCAAACAATATTCGTCGCTGGACACCTGATGTTGTATAGAACAAGTCTGCAGATTACAAACCCCCAACATGAGACATCCTATGAGGACTTATGACTGTCGGGTTTTATAAGTGAAGGAACCTCGTCTGGAAATGCGAAAGATCGAGACGGTAGACGACAGTCAGATATTAGGCAGACCCCAGTTATTGGACTATCGGATAATCAGTAGGCTAGGCAATGTCCCAAGAGAATGGGAGATCAAATCTGAAATCCAATACTACCTATACGGAGGCGATGAAATGAGCTTATGGGCGACAGCCTTGCTCTCTTGCTGCAGAAGAAACAGGATCCCTAAAATGTGGTCTAAAGAAATCTGTGCTTTGCCAAGTTGTCGTTCTTTAGGGCTACCGAAGCCCAAAACAGGAATGCCGATACGAACATTGCTACGCCACCAAGAATAAACATGAAAACAAGGCCTTTGATTTCACCTATCATTCCCCATGCGAGCACAGAAACGTTCAAGCCTACACCGAATGATCCGGTAAACAGGGCTACTACGACGCCACGATTGGTGTCGTCAGATTTATCGACCATTTTTGCCATCATTGCCGGGTATGAGAGGCCTTGGCATAGTCCAAAAAGGCTGCCCAAAAAAACAGTTTCAATCATAAGGGTTATCTGGGATGTCAAAATCAGCAGTAATCCAAAAGCCATCATACAGGCCAGTATAAGCCGATCTCTATCAATACGGTCTGCCAGACCACCGAAGATGAGACGGACAAGAATCAGGCTGGCACCGTAGGAAGTAAAGAAAAGGCCCGCCTGAAGGCTCAGGGCTTTAGCCTGAAGAGGAAAGAAGGTATTCATGGCGGCGAATCCCGACCCAAAGACAGCAGCTAGTACCATCATTCCGACATGCCCTCCCCTGAAAGCGGTAGGAAAGAAACCCGGCAGATCCTGCGTCTTGGAGGTGTCGCGCACGGATTCCCGTATGAAGGCCGCAAATAGCAAACCAAGCAATCCAAATCCTACCAGGAGGAAAAAATACGATTCGAAACCGTAGTGGACCAAGACCTGTTCGCCGGCAAACGGGCCAACTGCGACGGCCATGGAGCCGGATATCCCAAACAGTCCAATTCCGCGCCCCCTGAAGCTCTTGGGTAGAATGTCTACCACTGCAGTAGCGCATCCGTTAAAACAGGCGGCAAATGCCAGTCCCTGGAGTAATCTTACCAGAATCATGAGGTTGGAGTAAGTATCAAAAAGAAGGAATCCCGCATTTGAGATCCCCATTACCAGTATTCCACCGAGAATAAAAATCTTACGGCCGTATCTGTCGATAAGTGGAGCAATGAAAGGTAGTGATCCCAGAGATGTAATACCTATGGATCCCATGAGAAGTCCTACATCCGCTGTAGCCCCACCCATCTCAACCACAAAGACCGGCAGGAGACACCAGGTAGACACAACAAGGAACAAACAGAAATTGGTCGCGCAAATTAACAAAAACGGAGCGCTCAACAGAATCTCGGGCATCAATTAGTCTCCGGATGACCTGGTCACGTGGGAAAATTCTAAACAGTGACCTTTGTCATGGTGTCGCAAATCGACAAGTTAATGGTCCTATTCATGGAATACATGACCTCAAAGTATCAAATCAAAAAAAGTTCATTCAGCAATAAGAAGGTACTCATGAGATCGGTTCATCGGCTGTCTTTCCAGTGGAATCTGCGAGGAGTCCTCGAAGATGTGGATGGATCAGGTAGCGTGGATTGGGGTTGTACAGTCCCAGGGGCTACAGTAGACGGATTCGCTGCTCCCGGGGCAGTTGACGGAACCGGAGCCTCTTGAGCTGGCGGCCGATTTCTGGTGTCAGAAATATCTTCTTCAAGGATTTTCGGTCGTGTGAGCCCGGTATCCGTTTTCTCTGTAACCGAAGTGGTAGAACAGCCAGGCAGGAAGGCCAGACAAATACATAGCCCAGCAAGCAGATATCCTTTGAAAAACATGGCTGATGCACCTCTGTGTGGTATGAAAAAGTTAATATGGGATTCTGACCCGGCCGTTTCGAATAACTCGACTCCTCTAAATTATCTACCGTTAATTCATGGGGAGCCCGGTCTATCCGTAAAAAGTTGGGTAATATAAATTAAACCGTCCTGACAATTCTGAAGTCCAAAACCCACATAGTTGAAGTTGGTGGTCAGGATGTTGTTTCGGTGTTCGGCGCTTTTCATCCATCCTTCCATTACCTTTTGGGCCACTTTTCTATTATCACTCGATAAACTGTGAAAAGCAATGTTCTCGGCGCCAGTCTTCAATCCTATCCCCTTCATTCTTTCAGGGAATTTCCGCCTTCCCTTTGGAAAACTGTCCGACTCGTGGGCCAAGAGTTTGGAGGAGCACATATCAAGACTGTGCCGGGAGGCAAGCTCGTTCATGGGCCCGTTAAGTTTTAAAGGCTTCAATTTTTTCTTCAGTCGCTCTTCATTGGTCATTTCAAAGAGGAACCATTCGATACTTCCCCTGTTCCATGCTCGAGGCTGTGCCGAGTGATCAGCCGCGCGTTTACCAACATCTTTTACAGATGTATCCCTATCGGAATTAGAAGCTGCTATACTGGCCTCAAACAGCTTTTCCAGCTCTTCCGATTCGAGTTCTCTTGAAATAGCGGGACCGATTTCCATGAACGTGATCAGTAATAGAAATGCAAAAAGAGAAAAGACCCCGGGATTCATCCTGAAAACAGTGTAGTCATATGGTCTGGATAACATGGACAATTAACCCGAATTGACCTATTGATAAGTGTTGAAACCGACACAGGCCCCAAACTGTGAGCGACACTTCGGGCCGTGAATATCCGTCAGCCTTTGTTCGTGTTCCATTTTACTTAATGCTATTAATGTGTTCAACAAATAAGTTACAAAAGCTTTATAAAGGCTGACTTTGGAAGAATTAGTCCAGGCTACAAGCCCGGGAACGTGATATGACATGTGCCACAGCCACATCTAAACGAATCATTTGCACCGCAATCTTCAGCGTAACGGTAGCGCTTTGCTTTCTATGGCTAGATTGCGGCTGGGCGCGTCAGCCCAAGGGGGCGAGAATTAGCCTTTTGCTAGCTACAGGATTGCCGGGTAGCGTAGATTACCAGGTAGGCCTGGGCCTTGCTTCCTTGTGGACCACTCGCCTTAAAAATCCCGGTATTAGGGTTTCTGCAGCTATTTCTGAAGGCGTACGGGAGAATATTGAGGCCATAAGAATTGCGGATGCAGATTTGATGATATCTGACGAATTCTTCAGTGAGAGCGCCTTTTCGGGCAAAAGGCCATACAAGGACAGAGCGCTCACACAGCTGCGTGCCATTGGGTTTCTATGGCCCGAGTTACTCCACATACTCATTAGATCCGAAAAATTAGCCAATGGCTCAATACAGGATCTCGAGGGCCTGACATTAGCAACTGGTCTGGCAGACAGCGCTAGCAAATACACAATGGAACATTTGATCAGGGAATCCCTTGGACCTAAAAAAGAAATAAAGATCAGACCGTTATCGAACATTGCGGCGCTTGAGGCGTGGAAAGCCGGCACGGTTCAGGCGCTTACCTTCTTCGGAGGCCTGCCACTGCCAACGGTCAATTTTTTTGCCCAGCACAATCAGGGTTCTTTTAGCTTTCTAGATCTCACAGAGTCTGAAATAGACACCTTTCGACGTGACGCCATGCCCAATGTGGTGACCATGAAAATTCCAGCTGGCTCCTACATGGGCCAGGATAGGGATGTTCAGACTCTTGGACAGAACGCTATTCTGGTTACATCCAGCGCCTTGGACCAGGAAGTGGTATATTCGTTGACCAAAACCATGTTTGAGAACCTTGATTATCTCGCAAAGATACACCCGGCCTGCGCCCATATTTCGCTCGAACGGGCCGTTAAGGACATGAAAATACCGTTTCACCCGGGCGCTGTTCAATATTACACGGAGAGGAATATTATCATCCCTGATGAATTGCGACCCCAATGAATGGCGACAAAATACCATCAGGCCGTTGTTGTTTGAAGGGCATTGTTTGTGGTAAAAATTAACGCAAGGAAAGTTAAACCTATATTCAAAACGGACTTAAGAGCATCTAATCGGGAGGATCGAATGAAGGATGTCGTAATCGTCGACGCTGTAAGAACACCTGTGGGCTCATTTGGAGGGTCTTTGGCCAATGTGCCAGCTGTTGACCTAGGAACTATCGCTGTAAAAGAGCTGATCAAAAGAACGGGACTTGACGCCGGAAAAATTGATGAACTCATTTTTGGATGTGTTTTGCAGGCTGGTCAGGGTCAGAATGTCGCCAGACAGGTTCTTATCAACTCGGGAATCCCACAGGAGGTCCCCGCTCTGACAATAAACAAGGTATGCGCATCGGGATTGAGATCTGTTTCCCTCGCAGCCCAGTGCATTAAAGCCGGTGACGCTGATGTTATAGTGGCAGGTGGATGTGAAAACATGTCGGCTGCTCCGTATGCCGTAAAAGCCGCTAGATGGGGAGCACGCATGAACAACAACGTCATGCTGGACCTCATGATTCATGATGGCTTGTGGGAAATCTTTAACAACTACCACATGGGCATGACAGCCGAGAATGTAGCTGAAATGTTTAAGCTCTCCAGACAGGAACAGGACGAGTTCGGATTGCGCAGCCAGCTAAACGCAATAGCGGCTATAGAACAGGGACGTTTCAAGGACGAAATCGTTCCAGTTGTGATTCCTCAGAGAAAAGGCGACCCCAAGGTGTTCGATACAGATGAGCATCCCAGGGCTGGAACAACCATCGAGGCTCTCTCAAAACTAAAGCCAGCCTTCAAGAAAGATGGGACAGTTACAGCGGGTAACGCATCCGGAATTAATGATGGCGCCGCAGCGATCCTGGTCACGTCAGCCCAAGCCGCTGCAGCAATGAATATGAAGCCTTTGGTGAAGGTTCTTTCATACGCTTCAGCCGGTGTAGACCCCAAAGTCATGGGATTGGGGCCAATACCTTCCACCAGAAAAGCATTGGAGAAAGCAGGCCTGACGATAGACGACATAGATCTGATCGAGGCTAACGAGGCTTTCGCCGCCCAAGCCCTGGCATGTTCCAAGGACCTTAAGCTTGACATGAGCAAGGTTAACCTTAATGGTGGCGCTATAGCTCTGGGGCACCCGATTGGCGCCTCCGGAGCCAGAATCCTCACGACACTCATTCATCAAATGAACAAAAGGCCGGAAGTCAGGAGAGGACTTGCCACGCTTTGTGTTGGAGGTGGAATGGGCGCAGCCATTATAGTTGAGAAAGTGTAACGTGAGACATTTTGGTGTTCATTTGATTGACCGGTCTTGACATGAGCGTGAGGATCCTTGGGGTCATTACGCTGAATCCTGAAGTCGCCATGCGGCGCTTTTTGCCCGATGCCATGCATGGCGACTCACAATAGTTGGCTGAACAGAATTGGCTACGAAGGAAGCTTCTTTTTCATCTCATCTCACTTGACTCTCAAGAGTGTTCTGTGCCCATCCCACTTAACTACAGCTACCGTAACCTGATGACACGCAAGTTTACCACTGCGCTTACAGCAGGTGGCATGTCGCTGGTTTCATTTGTTTTTGCGGCCGTTCTGATGTTGGCCGCCGGTCTGGAACAAACACTCGTGGACACAGGCTCCCCCGAAAACGTAGTAGTCCTAAGGGGCGCGGCGGAAACGGAAGTATCCAGTTCTATAGAAAGGCAATCCGCCTCCATAATCGTTTCACAACCAGAAGTCTTGCTTGACTCGACTGGAGATCCCATGGCCTCCAAGGAAACCCTGGTTCTTGTGACTCTTCCGAGAAGGGATTCTCAATCTCCGATAAACGTGATCGTTAGAGGAATAGGCCCTCACTCCCAGCAATTGCGTCATCAGGTTGAAATTATCTCAGGAAGAGTCCCGAGGCCCGGATCTCATGAAGTAATGGTTGGCAAGAACATTTCAGATAGACTGAGTGGAGCTGTGCTTGGTGGGAAAATGCATTTCGCCATGATAGACTGGAATGTAGTTGGCCTATTCGACGCCGGAAAAACTGCCTTCTCTTCGGAAATATGGGCTGACAATGAACAAATAATGTCGGCTTTCAGGAGGAACAGCTATTCTGCCGTGATTATGAAGGCGCCGGGATCAGACAATTTTGAGCGCCTCAAGGACAGACTTGTCACCGATCCAAGGCTCAGTGTTCAAGTTAAACGTGAGATAGATTTTTACAGGGATCAATCCGATATCATGGCTAAGTTTATTCGAATACTGGGATTGGCCATGACGGTATTCTTCAGCGTAGGGGCCATATTGGGGGCTATGGTCACCATGTATACGGCAGTGGCGAACAGAACCAGGGAAATAGGCGCCATGAGAGCGCTCGGTTTTTCAAGGATCAGCATACTGACTGCATTTCTCACGGAGTCAATCCTGCTAGGACTCATCGGAGGAATTACCGGGCTAGCCGCAAGCTCCCTTCTTCAATTCATGACTATCTCAACCATGAATTGGGAAACATTCTCCGAACTAGCTTTCGGTTTTAACCTGACCAGCCAGATTATCATGGATACCATGCTGTTTGCGTTGGGCATGGGACTCAGCGGCGGATTATTGCCAGCATGGAGAGCCTCGAGACTAAAAATAGTTGACGCATTGCGAGAAAGCTAAAACCACTGATTGGCGCCCACAAGAACCTAAAAAGGTCCCCCTGATTTATTTACGACTATGTTCATTTCGCGCAGAGGAAGAAGACTTGACTGGACAGTTGCTGAGACCGCAAACTCGAAGTCATAATATGCGGCCTCAGCTCAAAACAGCGCAACTAATCTCGGTGGCTAGTATGAATGTATTTGAATATCTGAATATACCCATTCAGAAGGAATGTCAAGCGTTTTTTTGCTTAGTGACACACGACTCTCCTCGTGAAACGTCACTGAGCGAGAACCCTATCAATTGTCGGGTGAAAAGACGGCTCCTGGCCTGGCGGGCTTACTAGCGGCTAAAGGTAGCTGGCAGAGTAAAACTCTGGATGTAGCATTCAGGATATCTTTATCTGTCCTGATTGTTTGAGGAACGGTCATTTCGGGCGCGTTGCGAATTCATCTTCTTTTTTGCTTCCGATATTTTCCACATGATTATTGAGCGCCATTTCTGGTCTTTCACCAACGGCAGGGCCCTGTTGTAAGTTTCAAGGGCTTTGGCTGACTCATTTCTGACTTCATAGAGATTTGCAAGATATTCGAGCGCGAGGTAGTAATCGGGTTTAAGCTTTAACGCGCTTTCGTAATCTTTGATAGCGTCATCGATCCTGTCGATCATCTGCAGCGATGCGGCGCGCTGAACAAACGCGGCTACATTGCCAGGATCCTCCTCAATAGCCTTAGTGAAAGCATCAATGGATGACTCCCACTGACGCGCCATAGAGGCAGCGCAACCTTGCGTGAAATAATCGGATGCGCTTGACGCCTGTGTTACATGAGCAACCAGCAGAAACGTTGAGATCAACATAAATATTCTGATTTTTAATAGTTTCATGATCCTGTTGCGCGTCCCTTTCAACCAGATCTGATAGTCACACACTACTCCAACGGAGTATAGCACAAATATTCCAAGGGGTAAAACAGCCAAGTGAAAGTCGCTGAATCGTTTTGTCACTTCAACTATCTGTAATACATAGGTTTAGTTTTTATCTGAGCTTGCAGGGTCTCATGGCTAGCCAGCTTTCTTTTTATTGTTTTTTTTCAGGCGTCAAAAAATAGATGAAACTGTGACCATCCTTCGAAACAAAGCTATAAGGTTGTTGTCATCATGAGGGAGTTGGATCAAGAGGGCTGAGCCCGTTGCAGCGGATGTCTGGAGTTGTCCTTTCTTCCGTGGGGCCAGGATGATCTGACAGTATGACACTTGAAAAGGATGTCAAAGATGGAAAAGAAAAGTGGTTTCGGAAAAATGTTCACGGTTGTGGCGGTAACTTTTGCGCTGGTGGTTTGTTTTTGTGGGAAGGGTGATCTCGCTCATAGCGCTGACAGTCCCAAAGACAAAGCAGTAGAGGTGAAGGCCACACTGTCGGATAAAAAAGCCAAGGCTTCTGAAACCGATGTCTCAAAAACAGGTGATAAAGTCGCCGCTCAAACAGACCCCACGGAACTCTTGATCAAAGGCTCAAAAACCTTCATGGAAGGTGTAGAGATGAGCAAGAGCAATAAGGACAAGACTTCGGCGCAAAAGATGATGCTGGAAGGTCACAAGATGATGGCGGAGACGGAAGCATCTTGGGCAAAGACGAACAAGGAGTTCTCTCCTGCCCAAAAAACGGTATCAGAAGGGCATGCTCTAATGATGAAAGGGTATACCCTGCTTAAAGGTGACAAGGACGCCGAACAGGGGGCCAAAATGGTAAATGAAGGCTACAGGAAGATAGGCGATGGTCTAAAGAGCCTGCAGGTTGCCCCAAATGGCAAAGATAAAAAATAAGATTGAACAGAGTTAGTACAATCAATTGAGTCATCGCCGCATGGACTGTCCCTCTGGAAATCCATGCGGCTTTATATAAAAAATTCAACCTATGCCAATCAATTCTGCCTGACCACATGGCGCTATATCCTGACGGAGTCTTAATTCAGAAGTCAGGAATACTGTTTTCTAAGCTTTGGTTTTTCGATTTTTCCTGTGGCGTTTCTCGGGACCTCAGCAAGAATGACTCTTCTAGGCCTTTTGTATCTGGGCAGGCTCCGACAATATTCATTCAATTCTTCAACGCCAAGCTGCTGATCCCTTTTTACCTGAACTATAGCGGCGGGAATTTCTCCAAGTCTGTCATTGGGTAGTCCAATTACGGCGACGTCCTGAACCTTGGGGTGAGCTTGGATAAAGTTTTCGATTTCAACTGGAAAAATATTTTCGCCCCCCATGATGATTACGTCCTTCTTCCTGTCCACAAGCCAGATAAATCCATCTGCATCCTGACGCGCCATGTCTCCGGTCAGTAGCCAGCCGTCTTTCAGGACTTCTTCCGTGGCAGTCGGGTTCCTGAAGTATTCCTTCATCCTGCCGGGGCCTTTTACTGCAAGTTCCCCGACTTCTCCGGGAGGTACCTCGTGAAGTTCCGAATCCACTATTTTTGTCTCCCAGCCAAGACCGGGTAAGCCAATTGCGCCGACCTTGTGAAGGTTCTCCATGCCGAGATGAACACATCCTGGACCAGTAGATTCTGTGAGGCCAAAATTGGTGTCGTATTGGTGATGAGGAAAGACTTTTTTCCATTCCTGAACGAGGCTGGGTGGAACGGGTTGGGCCCCGATATGCATCAATCTCCAGCTGCTCAGATCATAATCCTCAAGCTTGGCGTCCCCATTCTCGAGCGCAAAAAGGATGTCCAGCGCCCACGGAACAAGAAGCCAGACTATCGTAACCTTTTCATCTGATATAGCCCGAAGAATCCATTGTGGCTGTATGCCTTTCAAAATAACAGCTTTTGCGCCCACAAGAAGATTGCCAAACCAGTGCATCTTGGCGCCAGTGTGATAGAGCGGGGGTATGCAAAGGAAATTGTCATCGTGAGTCTGGCGGTGATGATGGTTTTCCACATAGCACGCGGACTCAAGATTGCCGTGGGTCAGGAGGACCGCTTTCGGGTTTCCTGTTGTTCCAGATGTGAAATACAGGCCAGCCGAATCAGAGATGTCGATCTGAACACCAGGGGGCACATTTTCCCCCGAATCGACAAAACTTTTAAACGTGATGGCAAAGTCAGGTTTTAAATCATCGGGTCCAAGATAGATAAAAGTCTCAATTCCCATGGAACTGTTTTTTACCAGAGTGGCGTGTTCTATAAAATCCGAAGCAAAGAAAAACGCTTTTGCTTCAGCTATCGCTACACAACGTCTGACTGAATCCGGATCAAATCTGAAATTCAAAGGAACAGCCAAAGCTCCTGTCCTGAGTATTCCAAAATATACAGGCAGCCATTCAATGCAGTTTTTCATCAGATGAACCACGGTATTACCCTTGTTGACGCCTTTCTTCTTGAGCGCATCGCATATCCTGTTCGATATTTCGTCAAAGGTTTCCCATGAAATTTCTGTTCGTTTTTCTATTGCCGGCTCAAGCTCCACAAGCGCCGTTTCTTTCCCGTATGTCCGGGCATTGTTGGCTAACATTTCAGTAATTAACATCGTTGTCCCTATTTTTTTGTATTTATTTGCGCCGCTGCGGCGTGTATCAAAAGATCAGGCTTCATATTGATTCCTACAGATGGCCTGATCAATATACTGTTATGTGACCAAACATCCTGATTCCCGACCAGTTTTGTGGCCTAACGTTACTCAACAGTTCCCGTTTCGCTTTTGACGGCAAACCGCCTAAATGGTATCTCCAGGCGCCGACATTACGTAAGTGGCAGGCAAGCCTGGGAAACATCGATCAGATCGCCAATGAAATTAGTTGGTGTGCAGGGCATTTGTGGTGAACAGGATGGACAGGTGTGAAGTGACCTGACGCCACTTCACATTGCATACACTGATTATGCCTTCCAATTTGGCGTGACCTGAAAAAAGTTCCGAACCACGGTGACTATCACCGATATGCGAGATGGAAACACTAGCCTCTATTGGCCTCCATGAGACTCAAGCAATTTGACCATCATTTTGTTGCCCATAGATAGAGCCCATTTATGAGCTGTCCATCCATTTCTATCCATTGCGTTGACTGACGCTCCTTTCTCAAGGAGCAGGCGAGTAAGTTCCAGATGCGATTCTGAGACAGCGATTATGAGGGCTGATGCTCCGTATTGATCCTTCGCTTCCAGATCGGCCCCATTATCGATCAATTCCTGAGCCACCAACACATAACCCCTCCGACTGGCCCTCATCAAGGGAGTCCAACCGTAATCGTCCACGGCGTTCAGTTTAGCTTTGTGTCGGATCAAAAGTTTGACTATTTCGAGATGTCCTCGCCGACAGGCTTTCATCAGAGGAGTTGCTCCGTATTGATCGGCCGCCTCGGTATCGGCCCCGTGCTGGAGAAAAAGCTCCACAAGCTCTGTGTGCCCCATCGATGCAGCCCACAGCAAGGCTGTCCAACGAGAGGGCGTTTGAGCATTCACGTTGGCGCCCCTGGACAACAGCTCTTTGACCAATTCCACCCGTCCCTCTGAAGCAGCCAGAATAAGGGGAGTATAACCATATTCATCCGAAAAGTTAGGGTCAGCTCCCTTGTTGAGAAGAGCTCTGACCTTATCCAGATCGCCTTCGCTTGTCGCTAAAAGTAATTTGTTATGCATTTGGTCAATCCTCGCTATAAAATTTTACCAGCACCTGAAATTCGGGGTTTGACATTGAATCGATATCTGGAATTGCCACGAATAACAATCTGATGAGTTCCTGTTACTTTTCCTCCGCCTGCTTCAGAGCCTTAATCACTTCTTCATGGCGCATGGATTCGGCCCACATCCTGGCTGTCCAGCTGTTTCGATCACGCGCTTGCGGGCTGGCTCCGCTTTCCAGAAGCAGCCTGACAACGTCGAGATGGCCTTCCGCTGCAGCCATGATCAGCGCTGTTGCTCCATATTGATCAGCTTCCTCAAGTTTGGCGCCACTGGCGACCAATTCCCTTATCACTTCCACATAACCACGTCTGGATGCTCTCATCAGAGCTGTCCAACCAAATTCATCCTCCGCGTTGGGATCTGCCCTGTTGTCCAGAAGAACCCGGGCTACGTGGTGAAATCCTCTACGAGAGGCCTTCATAAGAGCTGTCGCTCCGTACTGATCTACCGCGTCGGGGACCGCCCCTTTTTTCAGGAGAATTTCGACCGCTTCCGGATAACCCATTGAAGAGGCCCACATCAGAGGTGTCCATCCAAATGCGTCTCTGACATTCACATCAGCTCCCGCCTCCAGGAGCTCAATTAGTTCGTCAATATTTCCGGTGGTAGCCGCGCTCAATAGTCTGTCATTCATGACTCTGTTCTCCTCAAAAACAATTTGACCGAAACCGGAATGGCAAAAACAGAACACCGTCCGTTCACACCACCAGGACCGGTTTGCGGTAATCCCGCTATTTCCGTTTAAGCTTGTGCATTAGCCGCAACCCTAATGGAATTGCTACATTCTTATAGCATGTAGGATGTTTGTTTACACGACCTAAATGAGAGACAGCAATCCGGATCCTAAAGAGCGACGAAGCGCTAACCAGACTCAAACAAAAAGGACGCTCAACATGGTTAAAGCGTCCTGACAGAATATCAATCCAAGAAATTGATTTTTTATAAACAGTCTATGAAAAATATCGGCTTATCTCCAGCCGCCGCCACCGCCACCTTTTCCACGGCCACCGCCGCCCTGTCTGTCTCCGCGATCGCGGTCAGTCCTCGGTCGGGCTTCGTTGACCTTTATGCTGCGGCCCATGAAGTCTTTAGCGTCCAGTTCCTGAATTGCGCGTAAGCCATCCTCACGTTCCGGCATCTTGACAAAACCAAACCCTCGCGGTCGACCTGTAAATTTGTCGGATATTATAGTTGCAGATTCAACCTGTCCGTAAGTTTCAAACAACTCCTTGAGTTGATCCTCATTGGTGTCGAAAGACAGGTTACCGACATAAATGTTGATAGCGGCCACTTTTAATACTCCTTTGATAAAATAGCCCTCAATTGAACTTCAAGAGCATGTTGGTAGGCGAACTCGCCCGTTGTCATGGCTGGATTGTTTTCAGAAGAGGCGATGGATCGAGGAACGAGCGTTAGTACCATAAAACCCTATCTTGCTTCACGCCCGTTTACCTGACCGGCCGGGGGGAATGACAATTCAGAACTAACCGAAATCTAAAACTAAGTCCCTATTATTGTCAAGATAAATTAATGCCATACGCGTCTTAAACACTGATGGCGATCTCTCGTTTCAAGGGCGTCTGGTTCCGGGCAGTTGAAAGGTTAGGCCCAATTGACATGTTGAGGCGGCTTTGTTAACAATAAATATTTAATCATCAACAAAAAGAAAAGGATGAATTCAATGGCGGATGTGGAAGGAATAATGGAAGCTCGCGATGTTGCCGGCAAGCCCTGTTCAGAGGTGAATCGCTACCGTTTACGAGGTTGTGATCACCTTGATTGGGGAATGAAGAACCGGCTTGCCCGTATAATAAAGCCCGAGACCGGCAGAACGGTCATGCTTGCTGTTGACCATGGTTATTTTCAAGGTCCTACTTCAGGACTCGAAATCATGGAAGACACACTTGCCCCATTAGCGCAGTATGCGGACTGTCTCATGCTGACACGCGGAATACTGAGAACATCTGTTTCCCCGTCGGTTCAGGCTCCCATAGTGTTGAGAGTTTCGGGTGGTCAAAGTGTGCTCAGCGAATTATCCAATGAAAACTGGAATGTGGCCATTGACGATTGCGTTAGGCTAAACGCCGCTGGAATGGCTCTGTCAATTTATGTGGGCGCGCCGTACGAACACCAGACACTTGAAGCTTTTGCAGACCTGATTGACGCCGGATATTCAGCTGGTATCCCGGTCCTGGCGGTCACAGCGGTTGGTCGTGATATGGCTCGTGACGCAAGGTACCTGTCACTTTCCTCCAGAATTGCAGCTGAAATGGGCGCCAATATCGTCAAGACTTATTTCTGCGAGAACTTCGAGAGAGTCACATCTACATGTCCAGTTCCCATCGTGATGGCGGGTGGCAAGAAGTTGCCTGAACTTGAGGC
This sequence comes from uncultured Desulfomonile sp., assembly GCA_964542775.1. Taxonomy (GTDB): domain Bacteria; phylum Desulfobacterota; class Desulfomonilia; order Desulfomonilales; family Desulfomonilaceae; genus CAITZA01. The sequence continues at coordinate 14,897 of CAZIVV010000201.1, read as the reverse complement.
TTTGACAATGGCCTACAATGCAGTTGCTCAGGGCGCAGTTGGGGTTGACATGGGGCGTAATATATTCCAGTCAGACTGTCCGGTAGGCATGATCAAGGCTGTGAAGGCCGTGGTGCATTTTAACGAGAAGCCTGAAAAAGCCATCAAGATCTATGAAGATGAGAAAAACAGGTCAAAATAGGGTGGGAAACCAGCTAGCCCCGGATACGGTATTTTATCACTTTTGTCCAGGCGGTGTTGAACATGCGTGTTGCGGTCTATTATAACAACCATGATGTCAGGCTTGAGGAACGATCAGTTCCAGCCATAGGCGCCGGAGAGGTCCTTGTAAAGGTTTGGGCAAGCGGTATTTGCGGTAGCGATGTCCTTGAGTGGTATCGCCTCCCGAAAGCGCCACTGGTCCTGGGCCATGAAATAGCCGGGGAGATTGTAGAGGTTGGCAGAGATGTCGAAAAATGGAATGTGGGCCAGAGGGTTTTTGTTTCTCACCACGTGCCATGCAATATGTGTCGGTATTGTCTGTCAGACCACCATTCTGTATGTGACACGTTAGCCAGGACCAATTTTGATCCAGGGGGGTTCTCAGAATACCTGAGAGTCCCGGCAATCAACGTCCGAAACGGCATGTACGAACTTCCCGCTGGAATGACCTACGAACAGGCGGTTTTTGTAGAGCCTTTAGCCTGTGTCTACCGTGGTCAGCAGCATGTCGGATGGAAACCCGGCAGGCGCGTCCTTGTTATCGGGGCAGGTATGGCAGGCCTCCTTCATGTGCAACTTGCGGCAAGGGCCGGGGCAGCCAGGGTTGTAGCTGTGGATGTCAATCCAGGTCGCCTGGCGATGGCTTCCGGTCTCGGAGCGGACAATACCCTGATCGCCGGCCCGGATATGATAGAAAGGTTTGCCAGCCTCAACAATGGCAGGCTCGCTGAAATTGTAGTGGTCGCTACTGGAGCCAAGGCAGCCATAGAACAAGCCTTTTCGGCGGTTGACAGGGGAGGGGCCATACTGTTCTTTGCTCCAACCGATCCAGGCGTCACAATAGACATGCCTTTCAACGATCTGTGGAGAAAAGAAATCACCATGACTTCCTCTTATGCGGGTAGCCCACGGGATATCATGGCTGCTATCGAACTGATATCTTCAAGTAGAATTAGCGTCGATAAGATGATAACGCATCGTCTGCCACTTGAGAAAACCCAGGAGGGCTTTGGGCTCGTAGCCGAGGCCGGAGATTCCATTAAGGTGGTGATTGAGCCTCAAAGCTGATCTCTTTATTAATGCGGTTCCATTTAATTCCGGCTTCTCCGGTTTCATTGCATGTCAACTGATGAGAAGAACAGAAACATGATATCGACACCTTCATCGGAAATTCAAGCAAGGCTTGAAGCTTTGAAAATGGCCATGTCATCCCATGAAATTGACCTGACCATAGTTATTCAGAAAACCGACCTTTTCTATTTCTCAGGGACCGCCCAAGACGCCCATCTCCTCGTAACTGCAGATTCAGACCCGTGTCTGCTTGTCAGGAGAAGCATTTCCAGGGCGATGGAAGATTCTGCAATCCGTGACATCCGCGAAACTAAAAGCCTGAACGATATCAAGGCAGCTGTGGTGTCATCTGGCGGCCGTAAGATCAGGACCATCGGGCTGGAACTTGATGTGCTTCCAGTCAACAATTTCCGGATGTACCAAAAGCTCTTTCCCGAGGCCCGTTTTGTCGACATATCTCCAGCCATCAGAAACATCAGAGCCATCAAATCAGCCTATGAAATTGAACTGCTACGCAAGGCTGGCGAACTTAACGATTCGATGTTCGCCTATGCGAAAGAAGTCCTGAGACCTGGAATCACAGAGGTAGAGTTTGCCGGCATACTGGAAGCCTTTTTCAGAAAGAGAGAGCATCAGGGACTGGTTCGGGTCCGCAGTTTCAATAGTGAGGTATTTTATGGGCACATAATGTCGGGAGAGAACCTTGCTGTCCCAAGTTGTTCAGTTGGCCCCACCGGAGGTCCCGGTCCCAACGCATCCATGCCGCAGGGAGCGGGTTCAAGGGTTATCCGACGAAACGAGCCGGTCCAGATTGATTATGTTGCGAATTACAAGGGATACATAGTTGATCAGTCCCGCACGTATTTCATTGGAGAGGTCCAGGAGGAATTCCTGAATGTCCACTCCCTGGCCCTGGAAATCCAGCAGGCTATTATTGACAATGCAAAGGATGGGGTTGTGGCTGAGTCTCTGTATGACATTGCCATAGAAATTGCCAGCGGGGCAGATCGATTGGAAGGTTTTATGGGATACCCACAACCGGTGCCATTCGTAGGTCACGGCATAGGACTGGAACTTGACGAGCTGCCAATAATTGGCAAGAAAGCCTCCAAGCCCCTTAAAGAGGGGAATGTGGTTGCCCTGGAGCCCAAATTCATAATTCCGGGCAAAGGGCTGGCCGGAATAGAAAACAGCTTTGTTGTCGGGAAAAACAGTTTGGAACGGCTCACCAGATTCGATGACCGTATCCAGATTGTCAACGCCTGAGAGGCAAATCTGAAATTTTCAGCCAATTACTCAAGTGAAGATCGGGCAATGAAATTTCATGCCCGATCGCATTGTGTAACAATCAACCTGGACATGGAATCCGGGCTAATCCTTCAGAGCGTTTAAAATCTTCTCTGGAGTTATGGGCAGGTCCCTGCACCTGTAACCGGTGGCGTGATAGACAGCTTCGGATATTGCTGGAGCAGTCGGTGACGCTAGGCCTTCACCAGTTTCTTTTGCTCCCATGGGGCCTTCAGGTTCGTAGGTATCTACGTGAACCACCTCACTCGGGGGCATATCCATGGCCGTTGGCATTTTGTAGTCAGCAAAGTCCAGATTGACTGTCCTGCCGCCATCCATAACCATCTGCTCTGACAGAGCATAGCCGAGCCCCATCTGAATCGATCCTGCTAGTTGTCCTTCCACGCTCCTCGGGTTTATAACGGTTCCGCAGTCGTGAGCGGTCCACATGTTCTTGACCTTCACCAGGCCTGTTTCCTTGTCGACCTCTACCTCGGCAATTTGCGCCCCAAACCCAAATGCGGGAGTAACAAGACCCTTTCCTCGAGGCGTATAAGAGCCCCTTGCGACTAGTGGCTGGCCGCGGTTTGCCTTCTGGACCATTGCTACCGCTTCCCCGAAAGTCATTCCGTATTCGTGTCTGGCTGTCGCCTGAACCCTGCCATTCCTGCATTCAATGTCATGGATGACATTGAGGTTAAACCTTGCTGATACAGCCCCGAAGAGCTGTTCCTTGATCTTCCTGGCAGCATCGATCACTGCGTTTCCGGCCATTAGTGTCACACGGCTTCCCCACGTCCCAAGGTCACCCTGTGGGGTCATTGCCGTGTCCGCTGATGTGAGCCTTATGTCTTCCATTTTGAGGCCAAGCTCTTCAGCCAGGATCTGTTTCAGGACCGTATCGGATCCCTGGCCAATATCGGAGGCCATTGTCAAAAGGTGAGCAGTGCCATCCGAGAAAACACGAACTTCTGCCGCCGAAAATGGATACTGTGTGTTGAACCAGTTGAAGACTCCACCGGAAATGAAACTGTAGCATCCGATTCCAATACCCTGCCCAGGTTTAAGATTCCTGCGCTTTTCCCGCCAGCCGCTCATCTCTGCCACAGCTTTTATTGACTCCGAAAAACCGCAACTGGATATTGTGGCGACATCCGGTATCTTGTCACCGCTTACCTGAGCATTCTTCAGTCTTATGTCCACCGGGTCTATGCCTAACTCTTCGGCCGCAATATTCATCTGAACTTCGGACGCGTAGAGTGACTGCGGAGCCCCGAAACCTCGCATGGCGCTGGCAGGTGGTTTGTTGGTGTAGATGTGCTCACCGAGGAATCTGTAATTCGGATAACGATAGAGCATGGCGCCGAAGTTGCCACAAAGAAAAGTAGCAGTGGGCCCCATGGCGTTATAGGCGCCACCATCCAGCTGGATTCGTAAATCCTTTGAAACCAGCGTTCCGTCCTTCTTAAAACCAACCTTGGAGTTGATAGTCATAGGATGGCGACGTCTTCCGGTCAGGAACTCTTCTGACCTGCTCAGCGTGAACTTCACCGGACGTCCGGTTTTTTTGGCCATCAGGGCTGCGCAGAATTCCCATGTCCTCAATTCCATCTTTCCACCAAAACCACCACCAACATAAGGTTTGATTATCCTGATGTCGTTTTCCCTCATACCCATGGTTGAGGCCAACAGGCATTGAACGATGTAAGGGGTTTGAGTGGACGTCCAGAGTGTTATTCGACCATCCAGATCAACCTGCGCCAACGCTGAACAAGGTTCGAGGTAAGCGTGGCTTATCGCTGGAAATGTGAACGTGTCCTCACGGATGTAGTCGGATTCAGCAAATCCCTTTTCGATATCACCGTATTTTATCTTCCTGTTTACGCTAATGTTGGTTGGGCAGTATTCATGAATTATCGGGGCTCCCTCGGACCTTGAGGATTCCACATCGAAGACGGCCGGCAGTTCCTCATATTCGACATCAATCAATTCAAGCGCTTCTTCGGCTATATCTCTGTCAGTCGCCGCCACTGCGGCTACCTCGTCACCAATGAAGCGCACTTTCCCTACGGCAAGCGGATATTCATCCTGCGTGTCAGGGAAAAGTCGCCAGTTGCCATATTTTATTTTCGGCGTGTCGTCGGCGGTGATCACGCACTTGACGCCTGGAAGTTTGAGAGCTTTGCTTGTGTCAATGTTCCTGATGATCCCATGAGCTATTGGGCTTCTCAGAACTTTGCCGTGTAACATGCCCGGCAATCTTATGTCATCCGTGTATAAAGCGCTGCCTCGAGCCTTGGCCTCGGCGTCCGTTCTTGGCACGTCTTTTCCTACGATGCTGAATTCTTTCATGTGTCCACCTTTCCTCAGGATTGACGCGCCACGATGCGTTCATAGGCTGCGGATATCGTTCTCCCGGTCAAAACCTCTACCATCTTTTTTCGGTAGTCGGCGCTGGCCCTGATATCCGTGATGGGCCTGGCCTCTTCAGCAGCCAACAGGGACGCCTTCTTCAGAGTCTCCTGATCACATGTCTTTCCTATCAGGGCAGCTTCCGCCTTTGAAGCCCTGATGGGCGTTGGCCCGACCGCTCCCAATACGATACTTGCCTCAACAACAATCTGTGATTCCAGCTTTAGCCCGACTCCAACACCTACAGCGGCAATATCGACTCCACATCTGGCCGAGATTCTCTTATAGGCCGCGCCGCTATTGACTTCTGGCGCCGGGAGCCAAATTGATGTCATTATCTCGTTGTCGTCTTTTTGTGTTATACCCGGACCACGGAAGAAGTCCATGAGTGGAATCTGCCTCGTCGAATTCGCGCTTGCCAGATTAACAACAGCGCCCATAACCATCAGAGGTGGGGCGCTATCAGCCGACGGAGCCGCGTTGCAGAGATTTCCCGCTACGGTCGCCATGTTGCGGACCTCAACATTGGCCATCATCTGGACAGCCTCAATCAAGGCTGGATAGTGTGTTGCTATCTCATTACTGGCTAACACCTCTGAAAGCAAAGCCGTGGCGCCGATATCCATGCCATCGGCCCCGGCGAAATTAATATAGTGAAGATCTGGTATCTCTTTGAGGCTGATTATGGTTTTAGGTTTGAGACGACCATGGCTCATCTTGACCATCAGGTCTGTGCCACCGGCCATGACACTGAACCCTTCGCCCTGTCCATCCAGTAGTCTCAGGGCAGCCTCGAGAGTTTGCGGCGCAAAAAAATCGAATCTGGGCAGCCTCATGGTTTTTCCTCATCACAGCAGCGTTCTCTCATCGTTTCGCCAGCCAAAGAAATGGCTTCCACTATCTGATTGTAGCCTGTACATCTGCAAAGATGACCCGAAAGTCCCTTGCGGATCTCTAGTTCAGTTGGTTTAGAGTTGTTGCTTAAAAGATGCAACGCCGCCATCTCCATGCCTGAGGTGCAAAAGCCGCATTGTATAGCGCCCGTCTTCACAAACGCCTCCTGTATCGGATGCAACTCCTCGCCTGATGGAGCCAAGCCCTCTACCGTCGTTATTGACTTGCCGTTGACCGTTACAGCCAAAGTCAGGCAGGAACTTATTGCCTTACCATCAACTATCACTGCGCAGGCCCCACAATCTCCAGTTCCACAGCCCAGCTTCGTGCCGGTCAGGTTGAGGTCTTCACGGATAACCTCATTCAATGTCTTCCATGGCTCTACGGCGAGATTATATTCATCACCGTTAACCACCAGCCTTATATTGTGTTTCATCCTATTTCACCTCGAGATGATTACCCAAGTGGTGATGCTGGTATTAAGAACAACTGACACTTATTTAAATCATCTTTTCTTTATAAAAAAAGTCAAATTTAAAAAAAAGCCCGCAATCAATCAGAATTTGATCAGAGCGTCGATGTTATCACAACACGCTGTATCTCGTTGGTTCCTTCATATATCTGTGTGATTTTGGCGTCACGCATGTATCGCTCGACCGGATATTCGGTGCAGTAACCATATCCACCGAGAATCTGAACCGCCTCCGTGGTTGCCCACATGGCCACGTCGGAACAGTATGCCTTGGACATTGAGGAATGCCTGATTATCTCCGGAGACAGTCTGGAAAGGTCCTTTTTTGCGTAAGTCTGCAACAGGTCGCAAGTTTTGTAAAGCAATTGTCTCCCCGCTGATATTCTCATCGACATGTCGGCAAGTTTGGATCCGACTGCCTGATGCTTTATAACTGGCTTTCCAAAAGCTTCGCGCTCCTTGGCGTACTGCAGTGCGAATTCAAATGCGCCTTGGGCAATTCCAATAGCCTGAGCCGCTACAGCTGGACGTGTAAAGTCCAGTGTTTTCATCATGATATGGAAGCCATCGCCTTCATTGCCAAGCCGGTTTTCTACAGGAATTTCAACATTGTCAAAAATGAGTTCACGCGTTTCCGATGACCTGATACCCATCTTGCTTTCTTTTTTACCGACCTGGAAACCTGGTGTCCCTTTCTCGAGAATGAACACGCTGGCGGCTTTGTGCGAGGGGGCGTCCGGATTGGTTATTGCGTAGACCGTCACTATGTCAGCGACACCTCCATTGGTTATGAAGGTCTTGGTTCCATTGAGGATGTATTTGTCGCCCTCCTGTCTGGCCCTGGTTCTGAGGGCCGCTACATCCGAGCCACCACGTGATTCGGTCAACGCAAAAGCTGAAAGCTTTTCCCCAACGGCCAGTGGTTCAAGGTATTTCTTTTTCTGGTCATGGTTACCTGCCAGAATAATCGGCAGACTCCCGAGTTCCTGCGTTGATGGCATCATGGATGTGGCCGCGTCTACCTTGGCAAGCTCTTCGATCACTATGCAAAGCGACAAAAGGCCAGCTTCCATTCCACCGTATTCTGAGGGAAAGTCAATCCCAAGAAGCCCATTGTCGCGCATCAATTCAACCATGTCATATGGAAATTCACCGTCAAGGTCACGCTGGGCTGCGCCCGGAGCTACTTTTTCCCGCGCAAGTCTCCTTGACATATCCTGAAGCAATTTCTCTTCATCAGTTAATCCGAAACGTTCCTTTATATCCATATTATCCTCTCATCTTTAAAAGCGCCTAACATTCAATTGGTAACATCCCAGAAATCGATCATGAGCCCATAAAATAAGAAGGCAGAAATAATACGAGTTTTGGGAAAAGAAACAGTATGATGGCGCAGCCGAACAGGCTGAGCAGAAATGGAAGGCACCCCTTGTAAATTATATTCATCGGAACAGATGTTATGCTTTTAACCACAAAAACACAGATTGCCACGGGTGGTATTATGACCCCTATCATGACCGTGATCGCAATCATTATACCAAACCATATCGGATCGTAACCAAGTTTAATGACCGCAGGGTAAAATATGGGGGTGGCGAGTATCATGAACGCCAAGTCGTCTATGAATGATCCACCAATCAGATAAACAAGTATTATTAGCGCCATGATCAGCGATGGATGAAGTGGTAGTCCGGTTATCCAGTCAGCCGCCACGAAAGGGATTTCGGTGACTGCCAGGAAATGACCGAGCACCGTCGATCCACCGATCAAAAGCAGGACCATACAGGCAGTGCGCAATGATTCGTCGATGGATTTCAGAAAACCTTTGAGCGTAAGTTCGCGTCTTGAAGCTGCCAGGGCAAGCACCGCAAATGTTCCCATGCTGCCAGCCTCGGTTGGCGAAAATACGCCCCACATCAGCCCGCCAACAACCGCAACGAATATCAGCGCAACACACAAGAACTCCGGCAGCGTCTTCAACCTGTCAGACCATGGAGATCTCTCGGCAAGGGGAGCTATTGCGGGATTGATTTTTACCCAACCATAAATTACCAGCATGAAAAAAGAGGAAATCATGAGTCCCGGTATAATCCCTGCCAGAAACATCTTACCAATGGATTCTTCGACTATTATCGAATAAATGATCAGCACAATGCTCGGTGGTATGAGCATTCCCAGAGTCCCAACTGAGGCCACAACGCCCGTGGAAAGCTTCTTGTCATAACCATACCTGTCCATCTCCGGGATTGCGATTCCGGCAAAGGTAGCTGCCGTAGCAAGAGTTGATCCGCACATGGCCTTGAACAACGTAGCTCCCGCAACCGTCGTCATCGCTATCCCGCCTGGTATGTGACCCACAAACTTGTGGGTAGCAACGTACAACCGCTTGGCGATGTTGGAATTCGAAGCCACCTGGCCCATCAGCACGAATAGCGGAATAACTGTGAATCCATATGACGAAAACGTATCAAACAAATCTTTAACAAGCAGATTTGAGGCTGCGCTGAACGAAACGAGGTATCCAAAACCGACAAATCCCAGCAGCGCCATGGCAAAAGCAAGCTCGAAACCTGTCAGAAACATGAAAATAAGGATGAAAAGGGCCAGTATTCCTGTTTCGATCTCACTCATGGGATTCTCCAACTACTACCTTCATCAGGTCACATACCAGGGTAGCCGTCTGAAGAAAACAACTGAAGGCCAAACCAAAAGCTATTGGATATAAAGGCAGTTTAAAAGCGCCACTTACCTGATTGGATTTCATCATGTCGAGTCCAAACATAACAAAATTTACCGCGCATACCGTGAACAGGATAATGCCGGCAATTCTTGTCACTGATAAAGTCACTCTTTTTAAACGCTTGCCCATACTCTCTACTACGAAATCGACCAGGATGTGGCCCTTTGTCCATGTGGTGTATGGAATTGATAGCCCTATGGCGAGCGCTCCACAGAATGAAATCAATTCCACACTGCCAACTATCGGGCTACCCAACGATCGCATGGTAACGTCCACAAGCGTGACCATCATCATAATTACGAGGGCAAGTCCCGCAATTACAAACAGGCTGAAATCTAACTTCAACACAGCTGACATGAATTTGTTCATGATGAACTTCCCTTACTGGTGGAACGTTGGCTGCCAACTTAATGGTCTGGTAATCATAGCTGTTGAATCTATTTGTTGTTTTTCAGGTATTCCTGGCAGAATTTTAGCGCATCTTCTCCCGGCAGACCTTTAGCCTTCATGTTTGTCACATATTCAGCCAGGATAGGTTTCATCTTTTCCGCTGTTTCAGCTTCCTGCTGCGGTGTCGCTGTGGCCACTTTTATGCCCTTGCCTACGCAGAACTCCCTGGATTCCTTGTCCAGGTCTGTCCACTGTTGACCCTGCTTGGTTATCCACTCCCTGTTGATCTGCATTATTATTTCCTGAATGTCTTTAGGTAACGAGTTCCATTTGTCCTTGTTCATAACCACAAAAATCGGGGCGGTATAGGACATGGCGTAGTTCTCAATGATTGTTCTGATCATTTCAAAGAATTTCCAGCCCTTTATAGGCTCAACAGGTAGCAGGACTCCGTCAATCAGTCCCTTCTGAAGACCGTCGTAAGTTTCCGTGATTGGCAGGCTGACTGGAGCTCCACCTACCGCTGAAACAATCGCCGCGTTTTCGGCGTTAGCCTTTATCCGCATGCCCTTGACATCATCCAGGGATGAGACGACTTTTTTGGTGTTGAATAATCCGGGGCCATGGCCATGGAAATACATCACCTGCGTGTCATCGAATTCCTTGGGTTTGAATTTTTCGTAAAAGGCGTTCGTAAGGTTCGTGGCCTGAATGCCCGTCGAATAACCCAGGGGAAGGGCAAGAACCTCTGTCAGAGGAAAGCGTCCCGGGGCATAACCCACAAGGCTCTGTCCAACATCCGCAATACCCTTCACAACGCTGTCGTAAGTCTGTGTCGGCGGTGTCAGAGTGTTGCCGGCAAAGTAGGTGACCTTTACCCTGCCGTTTGTCCGTTTCTCGATTTCCTTGCCCCATTGTTCGGAGAGGATACTGTTTTTATGTGAGGGTGGGAAAAAATTTGAATATTTCAGCTTGATTACTTTTTCCTGGGCATGAACTGCCGAAGCTTGGAATACCACGAGGGTAAACAGAAAAAACAAGCCTGAGAAGAAAAAAAACTTTTTCATTCCATTCTCCTTTTTTGGGGTAGGGTGGCCCTGAAACTATTTTTGAACAGTCTTATTGAACTGCTTTCTTATTTCCCGTTTGAGTATTTTTCCAGTCGAATTTTTTGGAAGCTCATCGACCATGATGAATTCCTTTGGGATCTTGAACGCTGAAAGACGCTGTTTGAGGAAAGTTTTCAGATCAGCCGCCTGGAGGCTTTTGCCACTTTTGGGGATGACGAACGCCACTACCCTTTCGCCCCATTCGCGGTCTGGCAGTCCTACTACCGCGCACTCCTGAACATCCGGGATAGTAAAAATGATTTCCTCCACTTCCCGTGGATATACATTCTCTCCTCCAGTGATGATCATGTCTTTGAGCCGGTCAACTATGTATACATAACCTCTGTCATCCATGACACCGACGTCGCCGGATCTGAACCAGCCGCCTTCCCTGAATGCCTTTCGCGTGTCCGCAGGGTTGTGAAGATATCCATTCATTATGTTGCGACCGCGGATGCAAATCTCACCTTCGCTATTGAGACCAACCGGAACACCATCTCCATTGCGTATCTCAACCTCGATACCCGGAACCGATGTGCCTACCGATCCCACCACATGCTCGTAAAAATGATTGTAGGTTACAGCGGACGCTGATTCCGTCATGCCGTAGCCCTCATATATAGTCAGGCCCGTGTGCTCTTTCCATTGACGAACTATTTCAGACGCCATGCTGGCGGCCGCAGAAAAGCAGTACTGAATGCGGCCAAGTTTTTCGCCCAGGCCGTTGACCGTCAGAAGTCGGCTGTATATCGTTGGAACCGCATAAAGCTTCGTTATGCGTCCCGCAGAAGCCAACCCCAGAACCCGGTCCATGTCATAAGATGTAAGTAGCTCGACACATCCCGAACTGAATATAGTCGCGTTCATTATGTGTATTTGACCGAAAACATGATTCAGAGGCAAAAAACAAAGCGACCGGTCGGTCTCCTTCGATCTTTCTGAATAGGCTACATTATGGGCGCTTGTCAGTATGTTTTCATGAGAAAGACAAACACCCTTTGGGGTTCCACTGGTCCCACCAGTATAGAGGACAGCCGCTGTGTCCGTCCTGTCACGATCAACGATCGCAAAATCAGGTCGCCCGTTTTTCAGAAGGGCGGCAAGCGAATATTCCGCTCTGTCGGAAATCACTATTTCGATACCACTGTGTTTTTTCAGTTCTTCAAAATGATGTGCCCTGGACTCATCCGTGAAAACAATCCTGGGATTGGCATGAGTCACCAGTAGCCCCAGTTCTTCAGGTTGAAGACCATAAGAAAATGTTACAGCCACCGCGCCTATTTTGAGAATACCAAAATAGACGGTTAACCAGTCCGTAGAATTAGGAGCGCAAATACCCACATAATCACCGGGTTGTACTCCTAAAACTCTCAGGCCATCAGCGACACGGTTGGATGACTCATGGAGTTTAGCGTAGCTGGTTTCGGAATCTTTCTCGCATACAGCAGGACGCTGGGGGAAAAAAGCGGCTGACCTGCAGAGTAAATTTGCGACGTTCATGGGTGTCCCTCGATGAAGTTGATACCAGGAACAAGTTGGCGAGGTCTATTGGTCTAATGTTTAACCATTATATTATATCACGTCAAGAAAAATTAGATGTCTGACAAATTATTTGTTCTAAATCGGGCCTGTTTTGGTTACTATCTGTCACGGAGGCCTCATGCCCAAATTCAAGCCAATCAAACAGTCAAGAGTCTCAGAAGAAGTAGCCGAACAGCTTAAGCAATCTATTCTCTCAGGGGAATTTGGACCCGGTGACAAGCTGCCATCTGAACGCGAATTGATGGAAGAATTCCAGGTAAGTCGCGTGGCTGTTCGTGAAGCGCTCAGGTTCATTGAAAAATCAGGTTTTATAGAAACTCGTCAGGGCGCCAACGGTGGCGCTTTCATAATAGAGCTATCCTTCGAGAATCTTGCACACTCATTCCTGGATCTTTTCCTGGCCGACAAGATATCGATACCGGAATTATGTGATGTAAGACTGCTCATAGAGCCGGAGGTGGCAAGACTGGCGGCTATTAACATAACTGACGAATATAGAAAGAGGCTCAATGACATACTCGAATTGGAAGAGACTCCCGTAAAATCGCTTGCTGATGACATCGAGATTAAAACTCAGGCTCATGGTCTTCTGGCGGAGATTTGCGGGAACCGTTTCCTGGAAGCTCTTGTGAAATCGCTCATGCGGGTGACACGTAAAGTGATAGAGGAAGTCAACCCCAACACTCTATCGATGCATCCGGCGGGCATGCATCGTCCGATCGTTGAAGCTGTCATATGTGGGGACAGTGACGAAGCTGCCCGGGCGATGCGAGAGCATGCAATTGAATTTGGCCACATCATGATCGAGATGGAAAAGACCTACAGGCAGGAACTGGGTCGCCATAATCCTCAGAAGCAGGATTCCTAACATGTTAGATTGATGCGAGAGAACCATGACTGATAATGACTTGCTAAAAAACAGGAAAATTCTTGCTGTTGATGATGAAACTGATGTCCTTGACTTATTGAAGGAACAGTTTGAACCGTTTGAAATCACCACGGCAAACAGTTATGAAGAGGCTGAAAGGCTCCTGGAAAGCCAGACTTTTGACCTGGCCCTTCTGGACATCATGGGCGTGAATGGCTTTGCGCTTCTCCAGAAATGTAGGGAGAAAAAGGTCCCCGCCGCCATGTTGACTGCCCATTCCATAACGGTTGAAAGTGTGAACCGTGCTCTGGAATTGGGCGCAATTTCTTTCCTGCCAAAACAGGAACTGGCTAATATTTCAGACCTTGTTGCGGAAATCTTCGAGGGCCTGGATGAGGGTAAGAGCCACTGGAGGAAGCTATTCGACCGTCTGGGGCCTTTCTTCCGTGAACACCTGGGCCTGACATGGGAGAAGATAGGCAAGCCGAGAAATCCCCCTTACATGTATTAATCGGGGGATGCAACCTGTTATGAAATATGATGCCAACTACGATTTGAACGCCTGAAGCTATTGCTGTTTGCTGGAACTCCATCCCCTCCAGGACAATAGGCCCAATAACAAGGGCAGTTATCAGTGTGTAAGAATTGCGACCGAACGGAAGTATTCGAGGAAACGTTGCTACGGAGCGAGTTGGTGAAATCGGGTTGATCGCCCCCGGGGTTGTTATCCGGAGGCGAAACAGGTGGTTATTTCGTGAAACGGAGGGCTATCTCAGCAACTCTCTTGCCGAGCAGTGAAGCTGTTTCCAGATCGTTTGCAGGCGGAGCCACATCAGGGCCCTGGTCAACATTCGACTGAGCCATAGCTCCCATCCAGCCGCCGAGCCGGTTTATGTCATTGACGCTACCAGTGCTTGAATTATTGCCCGGAAGCAGACCCAGAGACACCCAAATCATTCCATGCTGCGCCGCAAAGACAGCCAGTTGGACCAGTGTATTCAGCTTATCGCCACTCTGACTGCCAGAGTTGGTGAAGGCCGCAGCAAGCTTGTCTTTCCACTTCTGCTGTGTCCAAAAACCCGAGGTAACTTCAATGAATTTTTTAAATTCAGCCGAAGCGCTACCAAGATAGGTGGGGCAACCGAAGATAATCGCGTCTGCTGCATGCAATATTTCCCATTTGTCATCAATCTCCGTCACATTTATCATGGAGACTTCAGCTCCCGGGACTCTTTCTACGCCTCGTTTTACAGCTTCTGCCTGTGATGCCGTATGTCCGTAGGTGCTATGATAAGCTATCGCTATCTTAACCATAAAAATTTACTCCTTGTTTCAATGTTGACACTGGCTTTTCCAATCTTGCGCAATCGATTAACATTAAGCCAGCGTTCTGATAGCACATATCTTGACATGTAACACATTCAGGCATCCTTGGGTAGTCTGGTGACGCTGACCTTTCCATCACTTCTTTACCATCTCTACTTCGAGTTCTATTTTTATTTCATCTCCGATAGTGACCCCGCCCGTTTCAAGGCTCTTGTTCCAGGTCATTCCAAAGTCCTTGCGGTTTATTTTGGTGGATGCTGAAGCGCCCCTTCGCATGTGTCCCCACGGGTCCTTGATCTCTTTTGTGGGTCCGTCCACCTCAAGAACAACTTCCCTCGTAATTCCATGAAGGGTCAGGTCACCTGTAATTTTCAACTCGTCCTTGTCAGATTGAATAATCTTTTTTGATACGAAGGTCATGGTTGGAAACTTTGCCACGTCAAAGAAATCAGGGCTGCGTAAATGCTCATCCCTCTTATCCACGTTGGTGTCCACTGAATTGACATCTATGCTGACTTCAACCTTCGATCTGGTTATATCTTCATCGTCGATCTCAACCGTTCCGGAAAATTTCTCGAAACTGCC